>JBAZKM010000009.1 GCA_041650805.1 Candidatus Omnitrophota bacterium
CGGCGCCTAGTATCCACGATCTGTCATTGGTACGCCTCGAGAGCGTTGAATGCCCTATAGAAACAAAAGGCGAGGGAGCGGCAGCCTGCCCTCCGAAGCAAAACATCTCTGAATGGCAGAAGCTGCGAAGGAGGGGACCCGTAAAAATTTTACTCGAATCGTGTACCTTTGGAGAGGCGGTGGCCGCGGAGGAAGGCGGCGGAGTCGAGGACCTTCTTGCCCTCGACCTGGAGATGCGTGATCTTTATCGCGCCCGAACCGGTAGCAACTACTATCCCTGTGCTCTCGCCGGAGGCGATGACCTCGCCGGGGGCCACTCCGTCTGATGAGGCGTCCGAAAGAGCGGTCTTCAATATCTTGAGCGTCTTCCGGCCGTAATGGGTGTAAGCGCCGGGCCACGGGATGAGGCCGCGGACCTTATTATGGATGGCCGCCGCCGGCTCGTCCCAGCGTATGAGACCCTCCTCTTTTCTCAGCTTGGGCGCGTAGGTCGCCTTCTCAGGGTCCTGCTTTTCGAAATGCGCCTTCCCGTCCTCTATCAGCCGTAATGTGTCGACCAATAAGATGGCCCCTGCCTCGGACAGCTTCTCGCTCAAGGTGATATTTGTATCTTCCGGACCTATACCTACTTCCTTCTCCGCCATTATGTCGCCTTCGTCCATACGCTCATTCATGCGTATCACGGTGACACCGGTGATCTCATCGCCGTTCATGACGGCCCTGTTCGTCGGCGCGGCGCCCCTGTATCCGGGAAGGAGCGACCCGTGCAGGTTAACGGCGTACAATTTCGGTATCGAGAGGACCTCCCTTTTCAGTATCTGACCGAAAGATACGACGACGAATATGTCTGGGCCGACTTTTTTAAGACGCTCTATCGACTCCGACCCGGAGGCGTCTTCCGGCTGATAGACGGTAACGCCCCTGGAGAGGGCAAAGACCTTTGTCGGCGGAGGCGATATCGCGAGGTTCCTGCCGCTCTTCCTGTCCGGCTGCGTCACGAGCAAAGCTACCTCATGACCCGAATCGATCAGCGCCTTCAGCGCCGGAAGCGCGAAATTGGACGTGCCGAAAAATATGATCTTCATATTTCACCTCTACATTGATATCGGATCTACGTCTACGGCTATTAGCACGCCGTGCGGCTTCTTGAACTTCGCCAGGACCTTCCTAAGCAGTTCGCACATAGCGATCCGGTCCTTCCCCTTAAGCACTATATTATACCTGAAGTAGCCGCGGACGCGCGCTATCGGCGCCGGGGCAGGCCCGGCCACTTTAGCGGTCGCGTCTTCCGCTCTTATGGCCGTCGCGAGCTCCGAGGCGGCCTTTTGCGTCATCTCGTCATTCCTTGCGCGTACGGTGATCTTGACTAGGCGTACGAACGGCGGGAAGAGGAGCTCTTTACGGGAGACGATCTCTTCCTGGTAGAACTTCTCGTAATCGTGCTTGGCGGCAGTGAGGACGGCATAATGGCTCGGCGCATACGTCTGGACTATGACCTCTCCCCCGTCCTCGCCCCTCCCGGCGCGGCCGGCGACCTGTGTAAGGAGGTTAAATGTCCTCTCGCTCGCGCGGAAATCCGGTATATTCAGCGTCACGTCCGCGGAGACGACCCCGACGAGCGTCACCATGGGGAAGTCGAGCCCCTTCGCTATCATCTGCGTACCCACCAGGATGTTGACGCTGCCGGATTTGAACGTCCCGAGTATCCTGTCGTGAGAGCCGGCCTTCTGGGTGGTATCGGAATCCATCCTCGCCAGGTGGACGGCGGGGAAGCTGTGGCTTATCTCCGATTCCACCTTCTCCGTGCCCAAACCGAAGTACTTTATATAGCTGCTCCTGCACTTTGGGCATATGTCCGGCGGCTCCGCCGTGTAGTTACAATAATGGCAGACCAGCCTCTTCTCTTCAAAGTGGTAGACCAGCGTCGTATCACAACGCCTGCATTTCATTACGAAGCCGCACGCCTTGCAGTTAAGGAAGGTGGAAAATCCACGCCTGTTCAGGAATATGATCGCCTGTTTCTTCTCTTTCAGCGTCTTATCGATGGCGTCCAGGAGGACCTTCGAGAATATCGCTATCCTCTTCTTGGTCGCGACCTCCATCCTCATATCGACTATCTTCACCTTCGGGAGGAGCCGTTCCTCGATACGCTTGGTCAGCCGTATCAGCTTATACTCGCCGTGTTTTGCCTTGTAATACGACTCGAGCGAAGGCGTGGCGGTCCCCAGGACGAGCGGGCAGTTATTTAGCCGCGCCCTCTCCTCCGCAACCTCGCGCGCATGATAGCGCGGCACGTCCTCCTGTTTATATGAAGTCTCATGTTCCTCATCGATTATGATGAGGCCGAGGCCGGCTACCGGGCTGAATATGGCGGACCTCGCCCCCACCACTATCCTGGCCCTGCCCTCTTTTATCTTCTTCCACTCCAGGAATTTTTTTGCGGGTGTGAGCTTGGAGTGTATGACCGCGACGAGGTCACCGAACCTCGATACGAAACGCTCTATCGTCTGCGGGGTGAGCGATATCTCGGGCACCAGCATTATGACACCCTTGCCCGCGGAAAGGATGAGCGTGATCGCCTGGAGGTATATCTCCGTCTTGCCGCTTGCCGTTATGCCGTGGAGAAGGAACGTCTTATGCTCTCTCTTCTCTATCGATTCGCGCAATGCCTTCAACGCCTTATCCTGCTCGTCCGTCAGGACGTGCGGCAGCGAGGCAGCCCACTGGGATGTATCGATATGCAGATCTTTTATCGTGGACCCTATCTCCTCCTTGCCTTTCTTTATGCCTGCCGGTACGGCCGCCTCTATGGCGTCTCCCCATGAACAGAAATAGTTGTCCTTTATCCATCGCGTAAGCTTCAGCATCTCTTCGTTTATCAGGGGCTCTCTGTCTATGACCTTGACTATCGCCTTGAGGTCCTTTACGCCAGGGTCGCCGGTAAGCCCCACCACATATCCCACGACGGTCCTCGTCTGGAAAGGGACGAAGACCCTCTTCCCTACGGCGATATCCCCGAGCATCTCATCGGGGATCGAATAATGGAAGGTCCTGTCCATGGGCAGGGCCACCGCCACTTCGGCAAAGGTCTTCTTCCGGTCCTCTGTTTCAACGTCCATATGTCACCGTAGGTTCAATATACCGGTCGGCGTACCCCTGTTGTAACGGCTGCTATAAGGAAAACCCGCAAGGACAGCCGATATTTTGAAAGCGAGGTATCGCTTAATGCTTAAAAGCCCTCCCGGCGATGTAAGGCCCATCGTCAGCTTAAAATCCCGCCATAACCTTTTGGCCCGCATCCCCACCTCATGCCTGGTAGAGTCCATGAGCGCCGTATCGGAGGTGAGGCTCTTCGGGTGGACGCATATATCGGTCAGGACCTCGTCTATATAGAGGAACCTTACGCCTCTGGCCGACAGGCGCAGGAATAGGTCCCAGTCCTCGTGGCACTTCAGCCGCTCGTCAAGCATCTCTCTTCCCAGGACCTGCCTCCTGAACATCGCGCTCGATATGTGTATGAAGTTATTCCGTTTCAGGAAATAGAATATATCACCGCCGAAATGGAAGTACGGGCTCTCTATTACGCGCTTGCCGCCTTCCAGGAAGTAGCTCTCGTTCGTGTAAGAGACGCCGTATCCGGGGTTCTTCTCCATCAATTCAACCTGCCTCTTTATCCTGCCGGGCCTGAATATGTCGTCGGCATGCAGGACCGCCAGATAATCTCCGGAAGATGCCTCCATGCCTTTATTCACGGCGTGTGAGACGCCTCCCTTCTCCGTCCTCAAACAGCGCACCCGGCCATCGCCTGAATACGCGGCCAGCGCCTCTTTCAGGTCGTCCGTCGAACCGTCATCCACTATTATCACCTCGATATCGCCATACCCCTGTGACAGGACGCTGTCGACGGCCCGCCGTATGAAATGCGCCGCATTATGTACCGGGGTTATCACGCTGATCTTAGGCATGGCGACCGCAAGGGTTCGTATTCAATTGAACACATTTATGTGGTTAGCTATCAACTCTTTGTTAAACCTGCCCAGCTTCAACCTGTCTATCTTCCGCCTTATCCTGACCGAAAGCGGTATATGCCTGGTCCGGGCCAGCGCCTCTTTCAAAAATTCATAGTCAATGCCCTTTATCTTGGGCGATACGGGATCTCTCTTATAATCGGAATGGTCCTTTATCAGGGAGATATCCTTCTCCTTGCAATATTCGAAGAGGTCGCTTCCGGGGAAAGGCGTGTAGAATGTCGGGCTCGGGACGTACGGTCTTATCTTCTCTATCATCTTCACCGTCTCCATCACCTCTTCTTTCGTCTCGGTCGGTATGCCGAGGATGAAGTTCGCGAAGACCCTTATGCCCAGCCGTTTACAGATGGCTCCCGCCCTGTAATTCTGCTCTACCGTGGTGCCCTTGCGCAGGAAGTCGAGGATCCTCTGGCTTCCGCTCTCGAAACCTACCAGGAGGAGGGCCAGCCCGTGGCGCTTCATGTCCCTGAAGAGGTCCGGGTGTTTCACTATGATATCGGCCCGGCTCTGGCAGACGAAAGGTTTCCCGAACCCTTTCGTCCCATAAAACCTGAGGAACTTTTCCACCCATCTTATGTCCTCGAGAAGGCAATCGTCGTGTATCATAAGGCTGTTCAGGCCCACCCTGTCCCTGGTCATCGTGAGCTCCTCCATAAAGCGCTCGACCGAAACACGCCGTACTTTGGAGCCGAAGATCTTCCGCTCGGCCGGCTGACAAAAATTGCAATTGTATACGCAGCCTCTCCCGGCGGTCGCTGTTATGAAAGGCATCTTCAGGAAAGGGACCATCGGCGCCTCCAGTATGGGAAAGAGGGACCTGTCCTCGAACGGGATCTTCTCGAGGTCCGGCATCTCCCCCTGTATGACCTTTGACTTCATGGCGCCCGACGCGATATCGCCCGCTACCCGGGGCAGCGTGATCTCGGCCTCACCCTTGAATATATAGTCGATATAGGGATTGCCCATGAGCTCATCCGGCATGATGCTGGGGTGGACCCCTCCCACAACGACCCTTATCTTTTTATCCGTATCTTTTATGATCTTTGCCGATGTGATCGCGGCATCGAAATCGAGGCTCATCATCGTTATGCCTACGACCTCCGGGGCGATCCTCTTCACAAGGGGCGGCAATTCGTCCCAGCCGTAAAGCTGTCTCAGGTCTATCAGCGAAACGGTATGTCCGTCCTTCTTCAGGGCAGAGCTTATATGGGACAGGCCGTGATGTATCCATCCCGTCCTGGGACGCTCCGGCGGCCTGGCGAAGCCGTCCATCGTGATCCCGGGATAGAGCAGGGCTATCTTCATCTATTTCCCTTCAAGCTCTCTCTTTATCTTTTTGACATCTTCCCACACGGTCTTCTTCTCCGAAGGGTTCCTCAGGAGATAGGCGGGGTGGAACGTAGGCATGACCTTTATCCCGTTATACTCGCGGAACTTCCCCCTCAATGCGCCGATCGGCTCCTGCGTCCTCAGGAGCGTCTGGCTCGCGGACTTCCCGAGGGTGCATATCACAACGGGATGTATGATATCTATCTGCCTCTTAAGGTTATCTTCGCAGGCCAGTATCTCGGTGGGCAACGGGACCCTGTTATTCGGGGGCCTGCACTTAAGGACGTTTGCTATGTAGACATCCTGGCGCTTCAAGCCCATCGCCTCTATTATCCTGGTGAGAAGCTGCCCTGCCCTGCCGACGAACGGCAGGGCCTGCCTGTCTTCCTCTTCTCCCGGCGCCTCCCCTACGAACATGAGGCGCGCCCGGCCGTTCCCGGAACCGAAGACGATGTTTGTCCTAGTCTTATACAGATCGCAGGCCTTGCAGCCGGAGAGTTCCTTCTTAAGGGTTTCGAGCTCATCCGGGACGGGTTTCGGTCCATCCCCTTTCCCCGCGTGAACCGGGAAATATAACTCTTCGACGCCGGAGGCCTTCTCCAATTCCATGTAAGACCTGAGCGCCCGCAATATCTCCTTTAAATCATATTCCGCCGCGTTAAGCATCCCTGCCTCCGGCCATCCCGGCCGCCAGGGCCGCGACGTCATAGCAGGCCCGCGGCCTACCGAGGCGGCGCACCGTCTCCCGCATCGCCTTCATCCTCCCGGGGTCCGCCATCAGGTCCTCAAGGATAGCCGAGATATCGCGCACGTCTTTTATCCGTATCGCGGCCCCATGCTTGACCACAAAGTCGCTGTTACCCGTCTCCTGCCCCGGAATCGGCGAGGTCGCGATAAGGGGCAGCCCTTTAGCGAGGCACTCCGTTACAGTGATGCCGCCTGCCTTCGATATGACTATATCGGAGACCTCCATAAAATCGTAGACATTATCCACAAAACCGAGCACCTTCAGGTCGATCCCCATACGCTCTTTAAGGGATTTCATCCTGTTTATAAGGTCCTCGTTATGACCGCAGATGACTATGACCTGTATAGGGCCGGGTACGGCAGCGGCGCTTTTGACTATATCCTCTATGGGTCCGACGCCGAAACCTCCGCCTATTACGAGCACCGTAAAGATATCGCTCTTCAGCTCGAAGGTGCTCTTTATCTTCTCTTTATCAAGCGCCTTGGAGAAGACCGGTTCCACCGGTATCCCCAGGACCTTTATCTTCGAGTCCGCTATCCCCCACCGCATAAGGTCATCCCTGGCCTCTTCGTTCGATACGACATAGATGTCGACGAAATCCGAAACCCACCACGAGTGAAGCCGGTAATCGGTTATGACGGTGATTATCTTTGACCTCAAAAGGCCGGCCCTCTTAAGGTCGGAAGCGACTTCGCTCGCGAAAAAATGCGTCGATACGATCACCTCCGGCTGGTTCTTCAGGAGATGAGTTACGAGCGGTTTTGAATTTGCCCAGTTATTCAACCGCCTCAGTTTGGAGACCGCCAGGTTGACGTAGTAATTGTCGGTAAGGTAATACATGAATCCCCAGAGAAGCGATAATTTATTGACGGCCAGCAGATATACCTTCAGGTATGTCCACTTGAAAAATGCGTTGGTGTAATCGAGCGCGTCGATAAGAGAGACCTCCGTATCCTGCGGCCGGACCTCATCCAGCGCCTTCTTCACCGCTACCGCCGCCTTCTTGTGGCCGATACCCGCCGTCGCATAGACTACCAGTATCTTTTTCATAGTCACCCTTTTTTAAATATTTTTATGTTCTCCCTGACCCATCCCAAAAGAAGCGAGACGCCGTCCGACGGACCCACCTTCGGGCGCCACCTGAGCCGCTTCGACACCCTGCCTATATCCGATATATAGACCTTCTGGTCGGACGGGCGCCAATCCCTGAAGCCGCACCTCATCCTCATCCCGGTCTTCTTTTCGACGGTCTCAACGAACTCCAGGATGGACGTGGTATTATCCGGCCCGCCGCCTATGTTGAAGACATCGTGCCTCAGGCCGCCGGAGTAGAATTTATCGAACGCCCCGATCAGGTCCTCCACATACAGGATATCCCTCACCTGTTTCCCGTTCCCGTAAATAGTTATCGGCCTCCCGAGCAGGGCGGATATCACGAAATGCGCGACCCACCCCTGGTCCTCAAAACCGAATTGCCTTGTGCCGTATATACAGCTCATCCTGAAGACGGCCGTTTTCATCCCGTATATGCGCGCATATTCCTGCGTATAGAGATCGCCTACGTATTTGCTAACGCCGTAGGGCGTGTGGCCCGTCAGGTCAACGGGCATATCTTCGCCGACGCCTTTGACTCCCCTGTAAGCATAACGCTTCGCCCTCTCTACCAGCCGCAGTTTACCGACGTTCTCGCCGAAGACCTTATTGGTCGAACAATAGATGAAGGCGGCCTCTTTCGACCTTTGCCGCAGCGCCTCCAGCACGTTCAATGTCCCAAAAGCGTTTATGCTGAAATCCTCGAGCGGCACCCTCCATGACAGCGGGACCCCCGGCTGTCCGGCTGCGTGGATACAGAGGTCCACGCCCTTACCGACGGCCGCGGCCACATCGCTCCTGTCCCTTATGTCGCCCTTAAGCCGTACTATATTTTTGTACTTTTTGAGATAACTCCAGTTGAACTCGACGCTCTTCCTGCTGTAGCCGAAGAGCTTCGAGCGCATGAGGTTATCGAGCGCTATGACCTTGCATCCCCTCTTTGCGTAGTATTCGGCCGCGTGGCTCCCTACCATGCCTGCCGCGCCGGTCACAAGGACCCTCATCTTCCGCCTCTTTTCAATATGAAATCAACGGCTTCCGGCAGATCTTTGAATATAAAGTCCGGTTTCACATCCCACCTCTTCACATCTTTACGGTCCGTCTTCCCGGACAATAAGAGTATGGTCCTGAGGCGGGCCCTCTTCCCGGCCTCTATGTCGACCAGGCCATCCCCTATGAAATACCTGCCGGCTATCCCCACGCCGAGGTCCCGCCCGGCCTTCCTTAAAAGCCCCGGCTTCGGTTTCCTGCATGCGCACCCGTCGCTCGTCTGGTGCGTGCAGTAATATACTCTCTTTATTCTCCCCCCGCCCTCCGCGATCTTGCCGAGCATCTTCCTTGTGATGCCGTTCAGGTCTTTGACGGAATAGAACCCTTTGCTGATGCCGGCCTGGTTCGAGATGACTATTATATCATATCCGGCTTCGGTCAGTTCTTTTATGGCACGCCTGGCGCCCGGCAGAAAACGGAATTGCCCCCATTTCGTCACGTAACTGTGCGGCGTCCACCCCCCGGGGTCTTTATTTATGACGCCGTCCCTGTCTATGAATACTATCTTATCTTTTGCCATATATATAGTATGAATCGATGACTTTGACCAAAGAATATCTCTCCTTTATATAGGTATCGAGCAGGCCGTCTTCCGAGCGGCCAAAATCCCTCAGGAAAAGGAACCTCGTATTATTTATCTCGAGAGAACGGATCATCTCCTCCTGTATGTCGCGTCTCGTCTGGAAGCCCGGTATCATAACGTAATACTTGACCGCCGGCACCCTGTCGGTAAGAAAATAGAGGAGGTCGAACCATCCTATCTGGGGCACGTTGTGCCTCAAGGGGCCTATGTATATCCGCTCGTCACCGGCCGTATTCTCCCTTATGAATTTTTCGAGTTCCACGAAAACGGGCCGGACGTCATCGGGGATATAGATCGTGCCTCGTTCGAAGACGGCGGGTTCGACCTCTTTCTTCACGAATGGCTTCGTGTAGATATCTTTTATGTACCTCTCCGTGCTGTGGTACAAAAGGAGCGCGGCGAGGAGCCCCACGTACGACAGCATCGCCATCTCCAGGACTTTAAAAGGCCTGTTCCTGCTCTCCGCGCGATGACTGAAAAGCGAGCCGAGTAGGACGGCCGATGGCGCAAAAGAGACGGCGAGGTGATTATCGTCCACCCTGAAGACGAGCTGCTGAAGGTAGAGCACTGCAAGCGTTATTATGCCGGATAAGAGCACCAGCCGCTTATCGAGCCGTTTCTTAATAAAGATATCTGATATGAATAGGAAAACGCTGGAGGCGCATATGATGACAGGTATATAGAATTTGTTGTGGCGTATGAAGATACATCCCCTGTGAAATATGGCGCCGGGATCCTGTATATAAGGAGGGAACGGTATCGCGCCCCACCTGTGGAATGCCGACGGCTCCACGAACATCGCCCGAAATGCGTCATTGAGCGCGCCCATCCTGTATAACCAGGCCGTAAGAAGGACCGCGCATATAACGGGTCCGGCGGCAAGGCCCACAGACCTGACGGCTATCCTCCCGGCCGCGCCGCGGCGCGGTCCGTAGAGGGCGTGTGCCGTCAGGCCCACGCAGCCCGAAAGAAAGGTGAGGAACGCTATATCATGCCGGAAGATGAGGGTTATCCCCAAAGAGACGCTCGCGGCGGCAAGGTAACCCGTCTTCTCCTTTTCGATAAATTCGAGCAGGCATGCGAGCGTTATCATGCTCCACATGACCCCCGGCCATATGGCGCGCGGTATGGAGGGCTCCCCCAGGGAAGAGAAGACGCCCAGGCACATTACAAAGGAAAATAAGGCCCATCCCCGGGACGCCACTTTCCCGGCGATGTAAAATACCGTTGCCAGGATCACCGAAAGTACGATTATATTATAGAACCTCCCCACGTAGAGATGCATACCGAAGACCTTGAGCAGCGCGGCAAGCGTATATGCATGCCCCGGCGGATACATTATGAGGAAGTAGTCCTTATATGGGGTCATGCCCTTAAGCACCATCATGGAGGTATTGAGGTAATCTCCCTCATCATAAGGCGCCCAGCACTTGTCGTACGACGGGAGGAGATATAAAAGGGCTATAAAAAATACGGCCAGGACGAGGTTCATCGGCCTCATACTTCCCATCCCTTCTCTTTGCATACGAGCATAAGCCAGAAGACCGAGACGGGCAGGAGGTGTATGAAAAATCTGCTTGCGGTCGTGGAGAGATGCCACGAAAGGTCCCGCGGGGTGAGCATATAGATGGCCGTGTAACCGCCGAACATCAGGAATACGGCAACGGTCATATAGAAGAGGTCTTTTGAGAAGACCTTCCTGAATGCCGCCGCAAAGGCGCCGATGCACAGTATCCAGGCGATATTCCATTTCTTCGGCCCGAAGAACTGCCTCTGGTATTCGTACAGTATAGCCGGTATCCTTTTGATGCCGGTCACAAACCCGGCTCGTCCCTGAAGGCCGGCCGTATTAAAATCTTCGTGGAGCCCGAGGCCCGCGGCGCGCAACGCGCAGAGGAACGCTCCCAGGAGGGCCAGGACCAGGACCACATATGCCACCCCTGCCCTTACGGACCGGGACCTATCCCTTATGAGGGAGGCCGATATCACCGCGATATTGACGAAGGCGAACATCACCCCTTCGGTCTTCGTCCAGACCGCCAGCGCCAAAAATATAAAGGAGAGCGCGAGGAATACGCCATTCCTCTTCTGTGCTATCCACAGGAAGAGATATAAAATACTGGCGGAATAGTACAGCGTGAGCGGGAGGTCGGCATATCCGTTCGTAGCATATTCGCTGAATTGGGGCACCGTCGCCAGTAGGAAGGTGCCGAGGAACGCCATCCTCCTCTTGATCATCCGTTTCGCGGCCGAGTAGAATATGACCAGGGCGGAAAGGAAGAGGAGAGGGAATATGCACTTTACCAGGAGGTCGTTCAGGGCTCCGATAGATACATAGAAGAACGTCTCCGCGAGCGGCAGGAAAAGCGGATACTCTAAATGCGGCACCACATCCTTGAGGCCGGTGAAGAAATAGTCCGGTATGCCCCGGGCCAGATAGAATATCTTCGCCTTGATGGCATATATCGCTATGGCATCGTATGATTCGATCGGCTTGGCCATGGCCCTGAAGAACGTATACGAGACCTCAAGCGCCGTACCGAGAAGGAATAACTTCTCGATCGGGACGAGAGGCGGAGATACCTCCCTGCCACCATTACCGGGACCCTTTCCCCTCTCCTTACCGTATAATAAGAGAGAGGCGAGGAAGAGCGGTATCCACGGCACGGCGATGGAGAAGACGCTGAAACTTATGCCGGATACCGACAAGAGGGCCATCTCCACGGTCACAAGGCCCAAACCGGCGGCGTATGAGATGGCAAGCTTCTCCGCCGGATAGAATACCTCCTTCCGGTATGACAAGAGCGATATCACGCTCCAGCCTGCCGCTGTGGCTAATGCTATACAGAAAATTATCCTGAACGAGGTGATCATCATGGCGTCCTTTTCAGGATGTACCTTTCCCTGTCTAACCGTTTAAATATCCCGTAACCGTCCCTGGAGAAGCCGTCGAGGCCGTATACCAGGATGAAATCGGGCACCCCGGCCTCTATGTTCGGATAGAGGTAATACGCGGCCCTTCTCCCGTCGAGCGGCTCCTTATCGAGCCCCACTATGGAGTACGTGGAAGACGGGGGCATGGAACCGTTACAGAAACGTATAAATTCGTACAGGCGCGGCCCCGTTACATACGCCCTCCTCTCCTCGAGAGAAGACGAAAAGAGGACCGCATATTCCCCGGCCAGGTCTTTCTTCAGATAAGGCCTTACCGAGAATAAGAGCCATAGCCCTACCCATACGGCCAATGCCGCCTTTATGATCATCCTCTGCGCCATATCAATCCGTAAAACGGTACCTGATGAGGGTCCAGAGCGCGGAAAAACCGTGGACCCAGGTTATCTTCTTCCCCTCCGCATAGCTGCGGCCGTAATAGGAGATGGGGAGCTCGTAAACACGCAGCTTCTTCTTCAGTATCTTGGCCGTGATCTCCGGCTCGATCGAGAAGTCGTCGGACTGAAGCCGCATGCCCTTTATCACATCCCGCGTGAAGGCCTTGTACCCGGTCTCCATGTCGGTCAATGTGGTATTGAAGAGTATATCCGTAACGAGGGTGAGGAACCTGTTCCCCATGAGATGCCAGAACATATGGGCCCGCTGCGGTTTCCCTCCCCACAGGCGCGAACCGTATACCACGTCGGCAAAGCCGTTCCTTATAGGGGCGATCAACTCTTTCAGCTCACCGGGATCATACTCCATGTCGGCATCCTGCGTGACTATGATATCGCCGCCGGCGCACCCGAAACCGGTCCTGAGCGCCGCGCCTTTGCCGGCATTCCTTTCATGGAAGGCCGTCTTGACCTTACCCGGGAATTTCCCCTTTTCCAGAAGCTCCCGCGTCCCGTCCGTCGAGCCGTCGTCCACTACTATAACCTCTTTGAGCATATCGAGCTTGAGCACTCTATCTATGATCTTCAAAATAGTGTCCCGTTCGTTATAGACCGGGATGATGACCGAAAGGCATTCATTTTCCATATGGTTCACCATTCCTTGCTTTTGGCATTACAGAAAGCTATAAGGGCATCGTCCCCTCCGCTGAAGAGATCACTGCCGTGCATGCCCTTCGTCCCCGATAAAAATCTTTTCATACCGTCATCTTCCGGTATCACTACGTCTATCTTCTTCTTGCGCCTTCTCTCCCATAGCCTGTACAGGACGCTGCCGGAAAAGAGGACTCTCCCGGCAGAGAAATACCTTATCTGTATATGGTCCTTGAACCGGGGCCGGGCCATGCCATCGGGTAAGAATATGTTCACGCGATGGCCTTTATTCAACAGGGCATATATGGCATCTCTTCTCCCGGCCAACCAGCTCCCGCTCCTGGCTATGAACGCTATGCTGAGCGGCCTGCCCCACTTCCGGTTGTACAGCTTCTCGTTCTCCCTGAATATCTCATCCCTCTCTTTTATCTTGTCGAAGCTGAGCCGGTCGCGGTGATATACGAATGAAGTTCCTGCCTTTACGCATATATATCCTGCCTCTATCGCCCTCCTTGAGAAGTCCTTCTCTTCAAAATACCCCATGCCGTACGCTTCGTCGAAAAGGCCTACCCTCTCCACCACCTCCCGTTTTATGAGCATGCAAAAACCTCTTGCCGAATCGAGCTCCTGCCAGCCGTATCGTCCGCCGTAAGGGGCCTTATCGCCGAAGACGTTGCTGGCCGGATTTGCTATACCGATGGCCCCGGGCCCTTTTTCGCAAGTGTCGATAAGACGCTCGAGCCAGTCTTCCGTGACTACGGTGTCGTTATTAAGGATGCATATGTAGCGGCCGGCGGACGACCTTATGCCCTGGTTCACGGCCTTTACAAAACCGAGGTTCTCTTCGTTCCTTATCAGGACCGTCCCGGGCGCATCCTTACGAAGCCCCTCGAGATACCTCCTCGTCGCTTCGCCGCTCGCGTTATCTATTATGATAAGCCTGTATGGGCCGTGGGTATGCTCCCGCACCTTATCTATACAGATAGACGTGCTCTCCTGCTCATTCCAGACCGGAATGATTATGTCGCATCCTTCTTCGCGCATAGCTCCCGGTATTTGGCCCATATCAGGAAATTGACGAAGGCGAATAGCACGGAAAAGACGAGACCGTACATCCCCTCCCTGTAACCTTTCTTCTTTACATACATCTTCCAGAATATCTTGAACGTCCTCCCGACCATATTCGCCGTGGCGCGGTCCATCATGGAGGCGCCTTCGCGTTTAAAGAGCGCCTCGGCCTCCACGGAGCTGTAGTGGTTCTGTCTCTCTATGAATTGGGATATGCTCGTAAATGGGTAGTGTTCTATATCCGCTTCGATAGTGCCCGTCTTCCCTTTGTATACGGGCCTCTCATGAAGCGCCCCCTCAAAGCGTACGGCCCGGCGGCGCACAAGGTTCGGTATGTAGTGGCACCATCCGCCGTGCTCCATGCAGTGGCCGAGGAAAAAGTTTTTCCTGCGGAATTTATATACATCGACCGCGTCATCGCTGCCCACTGCTTCGTCCGCCTTCTTTTTAAAATCATCCGTCACGCGGTCATCGGCGTCCAGGTGAAGCACCCAGTCGCCGGATGAGGCATCCATACCGGCATTTCTCTCCTTCGAAAAATCTCCCTCAAAGCGGTGCGGTATCACCCTGGCGCCGCATTCCGCGGCTATATCCCGGGTCCTGTCGGCGCTGTAGCCGTCCACGACTATGACCTCGAACGCCCATCCGGCAACGCGCGCGATGCATTCACGGATATTCCGTTCTTCGTTCTTGGTTATTATGGCGACCGATATCTTAGGTCTGGTCATATGATCATTCCGGGATGATCCCGCTCTCGTCCAGATACCGTGCCGTGGCCTCGGCCGATATCATGTACCCTCTCTCATTGAGGTGGATATGCCCTACCGCCTTCTCTTTGACATCTACGGCCAGCATACCCACGAACGTGTCGTAGAGGTCGAAGACGCGTATATTCTTCTCGGCGCAGAAATCTTTTACGGCCGTATTGATGATCTTGTAGTTACCGTAGCCGTCCGCGGGTATAGTTTCGTCATCTGCGCTGTATTCAAAGCTCGGGAACATGACCACCAGGAACCCTACACCCCTCTCTCCCAGGAAACCCCTTATCCCATCCAGGGCGCTCAGGCACCCGTCCTTTTTATAGAGCAGGTTCTTTATCCTGAACCCGTCCCAGAAGTGCTCGGAATACTCTTCCCTGCGGAGAGGGAAGATATCTTCCCTCCCGGACAACTTTTTGATAAGTATATTGAGCCGGAACTTTACGAATTCGAAGAACCATATCCCGGTGCCTTCATGCTCCAGCGAAGGGTCCCTGGGCATGACGTACTGCGGCTCTCCGTCGTTGAAGAAGAACCCCAGTATGACCAGGTCCGGATCGTACTTCATCCCCTCCCTCTTCAGGAGCTCGAATTCCTGCGCCGTATTATAGCCGTAGACGGAGACGTTTATGACCTCGAACTTCCTTCCCGGGTACTTCCCGTTCAGGATGCGCTCAAGGCGCTTTGGGTAGCTATCTTCAAGGTTGACCCCCCACCCGAACATGTAAGAATCCCCGAGCGCCACTATCCTGTATGTGCCGCTCTCCTTGGCATAGCCGTATTCGTAGTCGCGCAACCCTTTCGAGTTGATCTTATATGAGATGCCGTTATCCGATTCAAAAGACGAACCCGGTTTCAGCGTATACTCCTGCCTGTCGCGTGGCCCGAGCGGTTTCACAAGCGGATAGCCCGGCTTTTCGAGTTCCCTGGCCATCGCGCGGCCGTACTTATAGAATTTATAGGCCCTGTACGACGCCTCGAGGAGAAGGAGGACCGATACGAATATAAGGACCAGGGATATCGACAGGACCATCAGCCTCTTCAACTCTTTCCGCCCTTCTCTTGGTCCATCATGTACCGGTATTTGGCATAACTCATCAGCTGGTAGAGGCCGTTACCGTAAGCGACCACGAAACCTATAAGACCGTCCTTGAACCCCTGCTTGAGAATGTACGACTTCAGGAAGCGGTCGTAAAATTTTCTCATCATCGTCAGGAAATTTATACGCCTCTTCTCATTGAACCATTTCCTGGCCTCGAGCGTCGTCTGGTTATTCAGGCTGGCGAAGAAATCGTGAAAATCCCTGTACGAATGGTGTATTATATCTTTGGTCAGGTGACCGCATGAGCCGTCTATGAAGACCCTGGGGTGCACCTCTACCTCCTCATACCTGAACTTATCCTTCCTGAATAGCCGCACCTTGCCGGCCGGATACCATCCGCCGTGTCTTATCCAGTGGTCTCCTATATATGTCCTTATAGGGATGGTAAAGGCGGCGTCCTTTATCGTGCCGGAGGACAGGAGCCCCGAGAGCTCTTCGTAAAGTTCCGGCGAGGCCTCCTCGTCCGCGTCGAGCGAGAGCACCCATTCATTGCGGGCCGTGCCGTAAGCGTAATTCCTGTGTCTGCCTTCTACATCCATCTTCCGGACCGTCACTTTACCGGTATAGCGTTTGGCGATCTCGGCCGTCCTGTCCGTACTCTCATCGTCGAGGACAACGATCTCGTCTGCCCATGCCACGCTTCCCAGGCACCTCGCCATATTATCTTCTTCATTCTTGGTTATCACTACAACCGATACCGGTAATTTTTTCATTTCTCTCCCCTTGCCGTAGTTAATAATAATGCACCTTTGCCCTGTGAATAAAAGAGAGCGATTCCAATAACCTGCCCGTCCTCTCTCCGCCTATAAAGATATCGTTAAATCTCTTCTTCTTTGTAAGTATCCTGTATAACATCTTCGGATAAAATCGCTTTGGCTCTATCTCACAGGAGATTATATTCGAATGCTCGGGGATATCTATATGCCCCCTCGAAAAATACCATATCCAGTTGCCGTCCCGCGCCAACCTTAGCAGTTCCGAACGCAGCCGCTGCATGAATAGATCATCGCATGAATCCAGTATATATGCTATCCTCCTCGGCCTGCCCCACCTGAACTCATATATTTCCCTGTTCCTCTTAAAATCGCTTTCGAACGTCCTGGACCTCCTGAACGAGGAGTGTTCCCTGTGATAGACATAAGCCCCCAGGGCCCTTACGCACCTGTATCCTTCCCGTATCGCACGTCTTGAAAAATCGGTGTCTTCAAAATTCC
Organism: Candidatus Omnitrophota bacterium; assembly: GCA_041650805.1. NCBI lineage: Bacteria > Pseudomonadati > Candidatus Omnitrophota > Candidatus Omnitrophota bacterium. The sequence goes on from JBAZKM010000009.1 coordinate 16,950, forward strand.
CCATGCCGTATATCTCATCGAAAAGACCTATCCGCCCGACCACCTCTCTCTTTATGAGCATGCAGAAACCTATGGCCGCCCCCAGTTCAACGGACCTTCCCGCCCCTTTCCTTATGCTCCGCGCGTATATATCTATCGGTTCCCCCTGCTGGGGCTTCTGTCCGAGATTGTTACTCGAAGGGTTGACTACACCTATCGACGGGTCGCTCCGGGCGATCCTTATCATCTCCTCAAGCCATCCCTCCGTGACCAGGGTATCATTATTCAATACGCATATATAAGGGGCTTCGGAAGACCTCTCTCCCTGGTTGACCGCCTTGACAAAACCAAGGTTCTCTTTATTCCTTATAAGCATCACATCTACGGGGCTCTTATCCCTGAGGCCTTCCAGGTAGCGTGCGGTCTCTTCATCGCTCGCATTATCCACCAGGATGAGACGGTAGTCCTTCCCCGTCTTTTCAAAGACCGACCTTATACAGTCCGCGGTCAATGTGAGGTTGTTCCAAACCGGCATTATGATATCACAGCGCATATATCTATCCAGATCCAGCCAGGGAAGCTACCGTCTCTTTTATACTATCCCCATCCTCCGCGATATCGACGTAATGCGCGTTATACCCCAGGGCGGAAAGCGCCTTCGCCATCTTGCGATCATCGGTGAAGACGATATCGTAACGTTTCTCTTTCCTCTTCATCCTGTTGAGGCGGAAGATACCGTTAAAAAAGGTCCTGTAAAAAAAAGGCGGGACAGACGATTCCCTTATGTTGATATGCAGCATGACCCGTGCCGGGGCGGCCTTCCATAAGTATATGATGTGCTGGCGCCTTGCCAGGAAGAGCGATATCTCCGACAGGGCCTTCCCGCCGGTGCGGGATACGGCTATGAACACTACCCGTAACCGCCTACCCCACCTGGAGTAGAAGAGCGCTTTATTCTTTTCGTGAAGCTCCCTTCTCCTGGCTTCGTCGTACAAGGATACGAACGTGGAATCTCCTATGTGTTCGACTGTCACCCCATCGGCGCTCACACACCTGAAACCGGCACGTATGGCCCTCGCCGAATAGTCATCATCATCGTAATACCCCATCCCGTACGACTCATCGAAAAGCCCCACCTTATCGATCACGCTTCTTTTGATCAGGATGCAATATCCGCGGCAAAAATCGACCTCTATGAAAGGGGCTCCGGCGCCCTTTCGGGCCGGCGACCCTTTCTTAAGTTTGAAACGGGGGTTCACCAGCCCTATGTCCGGGGCGGCATCCGATATCCCTATAAGCTTGGAAAGCCAGCGGGGCGTCCTTACGATCGTATCATTGTTCATTATGCATACGTAAGGGCTCCTTGATACCGCTATGCCCTGGTTTATCGCCTTTATCCAGCCCCTGTTAACGTCGTTCCTGATGACCTCCACATTCTTGTTGCAGGCCTTTACATCTTTCAGGAACCTTTTCGTCGGTTCATCGCTTCCGTTATCTATGAATATCAGGGTATACGGTACATCGGTATTTTCCGCTATGCTCCAGAAACAATTTTCCGTCATCTTCGTATTGTTGAAGACAGGTATTATGATGTCGCAGGAGAGACCGCTCACGATATCCTCTTTCTGCCTATAGAAAGCGCCGTTTCCCTTCCCCTCTTCTGCCAGTCCGCGCAGCTTTCGGTGAACGAGATATTGACAGCCCTGGCGAAGGCCGATGCCATCTTTGCCACAGCGCGGTCGGAGGCCACTACCATATCGAACCTCTTGTCTCTCATCCTCTTCCGCATACGCTCAAGCAGTTTGCCGAAGACGACGACCCTGAAGAGCGTCTCGGGCAGGTCCAGATGATCTATCCTTATATTCTGGTGCGGCGGAAGCTTATTATCCGCGCATGACCGGGCAATGGCCTCAACCGCCTTCCCTTTGCCGCGCCTCGTATTTAACCATATGTGCACCCAGGACCATTCCCGCGCAAGGCCGTAGGCGAACATCACGAGGTTCGTGACCGAACCCGCATCCGATGGGTCTATCCCGGCCGCAACGGCGATCCTCTTATGCTTTCCCCATTTGTCGTAATAGATCTTCTGGTTGCGCCTGACCCACTCTTCCCTGTCGCCCGACTTGTTGAAAGAACCGTGCAGGCGGTGATAGACATACGCGTCCTTTATCGACACCGACCTGTAACCGGCCATATGCGCCCTCATGGAATAGTCCGTATCGTCAAACCCTCCTATACCGAACGACTCGTCGAGGTACCCTATCTTTTCTATGACCTCTCTCTTGATCAGCATGCAGAACCCCTGGCACTGGTTCATCTCCATGTATTCGCCCCTGTGAGACCTGAGCTCCTCTGCGTGAAGTTCGATCGTCTTGTCCATATGACCATCGCATTGCGGATTTATCAGCCCGACGTCCCCGTGGGTCTGGGCGAATGCCGCCATAGATTCAAGCCACCCCGTAGCCGGGATAGTATCGTTGTTCAGCACGCATACGTACTGCCCGTCCGAAAGCCTGAGACCCTGGTTGACCGCCTTTACGAAACCAAGGTTATGCTCATTCCTTACCAGCACGATATCGGGCCTCTCTCTCCTGAGGCCCTCCAGGTACTTCTTCGTATCGTCTTCGCTCGCGTTGTCTATAAGTATCAGTCTGTAAGGATAGCGCGTGGTATCGAATATCCTCTCGATGCATTCCCTGGTAAGATCGAGCTGGCCCCATATCGGGATTATGATATCACATCTCATCTGTCTTTATACCGTTCTTTAAGGTTCTCCTCCGCCATACGGAGGACGGCCTCTCTGTCGATCTTCTTGAGACAATCGTGCACTTCGCATATATTATGTTTAAAGCCGGAATAACACGGCCTGCACTTTACGTCTTTGGCCACCGCGACCTTGTCCCGCGGCGACCCGGGGTACGGGCCGTACACCCTGTCGTCAACCGGGCCGAATATGGAGACGGTCCTCACCTTCTGGCTCACCGATATATGCAGTATTCCGCCGTCGTTACAGACCATGAGCGAGCAGCGTTTTATGAGCGCCGCGGACTGTGAAAGAGTCAGCCTTCCGCACAGGTCTGTGACCCGGCCCGCCAGGTCCTTCTCTATCTTCCTGCAGAGACATGACTCCTCGCCTGACCCGAATATAAAAAAGTATACGTCCGGGAATTTTTCCGTGATCTTTCTCGCTACATAACTGAAGTTTTCAGGCGCCCACCTCCGGTAAGAGGCATCGCCGCCCCAGCTCTTCCCGCCGCCGGGGGCCAGCCCGATCACCGTCCTCCCCGACAAGCCACGCTCTTTCATAAAACCTGCCGCCCATCCCTCCAGCTCCTCGGACAGGGCGAACTCCAGCTCTTTATCCGCGCACTTACCGATCCCCAGGAGTTTCAACACATCCAGGTAATAGTCGATGACGTGTTTGTCGCTGAACCCGTCTATTGTTATCGCCTCCGTCAAAAATCTGCCGCGCCCTTTAAAATTGAAGCCGATCCTCTTCTTCACGCCCAGGAGCTTCATGAGGAGCGACAGCTGGTAACCGAGCGACAGGTCTATCAGGAGGTCATACCTCTTTGACTTGAGCTTCTTTATGAAGGCGGCCAGTTTCCCGATGAACCCTATCTTCGAATCCCTGAAGGCCTTCCTGAATTCGTCTTTTTCGAATATGATTATATCCCTTATGTTCCCGTTATCCCTGAAGATATACTGCGCGCGTTCATTGCACATGAAATCTATATCGGCGTCCGGCATGCTCTTTTTAAGCGTCTTCACCAGGAGCGTCGTGAAGAGGACGTCCCCTATGCCGAAAGTGTTGACTATCAGTATCCGCTTATTCATCGAACGGTCCATTGATCACGCTCATAAGCAACGCAACGGTAAACCAGAATAATATCACCAGCGGGAGCGACTGCAGATTTGTGTCAAAGATACTCTGTATGAGAAAGGCCAGGAGCCCTAGGGATATGCCCAGCGCAAGGACCCCGGCAAAAGTGGAGCCGTTCTGCCCGGCATACCGGAACGATCTTCCGAACAACGCCAGGAGCATGGCCAGAAAGGCTCCGAGGCCTATAGCCCCCGTCTCTGCGGCCATCTGCAGGACGCTATTGTGCGCATAGCTGCCCTTCTTCTCTTTGTATTCATCCTCCCGGAACTCCATGAACTTTGTAAAGAAGGTATTGCATCCGTTCCCGATGACAGGATGATCAAGGAATATCTTCCAACCTATGCGCCACATATAGAACCTGTCCTGCATGCTTGAGAAGCCGAGGAGATCGTTCAATTTCTGCTTTGGCACGAAGAATGATGCCGCTACGACAAGACAGAGGACCGCTACTATGAGCAGTTTTGCCTTCTTTATGAACAGCATGGCAAAAAGGGAGACGAAGAAACCGGCCCATGCGCTCCTGGTATTGGCAAGGTAGAAGAGGAAAAGGAACGGCAATAAAAAGAGGCCGAGGAGCACCCTGGCGCGCGCGCCTTCCGGCTGCCACAGTAAGAGGCAGATCGCCGGGATGGCGATGATCAGCATCCATGCCGAGAGGTCATTCGGAAAAGGGAACGGGCCCGTCGGGAACCCGAGAAAATAAGGGGAAGGTACGGGAAACCCCAGGCGGCTGAGGTGGAAATCGCTCCACGGGAGGACATATTTGAACGAAGGATAAAGACGTATCGGGTCCACGTGCATAAAACGGTACTGTATATACGCGTCGACCATTACCACCGTTGCCGAAAAGAGCGCCGCCTTCAATATATTCTTCAGCTTCGGCCTGGAGTCAACCGTCTCTACCACCACGAAATAGAGCGCCGCGTACTTCAGGCATTTGGTGACGATAGACCTCGCGACAAAAAATTTGTCTCCGGCATTTATCAGCGACAGGAGGTTCGCCGCGACGAATGCGAAGAGGAATACGTTGATCGGCGTCTTCTTGAGCCGCAGATCATTTCCTATGATCTTCCTGGACAACCAGGCAAAGATCGCCGCGGCTATGGATATCTCGGCCAGGGATTTTGAGAAAGGTATGCAGAATACGAGAAGATACAGGGAATACTCGGTTATCCTGTCAGCAATATGCAGGGCGTCAGATCTCTTCATCTTTTTCCGTTTTGCCGCTGAAGTTTTGCACTTCCGAACCGCTTGACGGCCAGATATGAGCCGAAACCTATCATGCCGAGAGATGCGGCCGCAAGTATCAATACCCCCACGGGTACGCTCGCCTTCGTTATGAGCAGAGCCGCCAGGCCAAGGAGCGATGATATTATGTATATGAGGACGACCGCCCGCCGCTTTTTGAAGCCCAAAGACGCCAGTATATGCGATGAATGGTCCCTCCCGCCTATATATACCGGCCTCTTCTCCATCAGCCGCAAAAAGGTCACCAGTGTGGTGTCGAATATCGGATACCCCAGGATCAATATGGGCAGTGAAAGCGAAAGGGATATCGTATCCGTCTTCCATGACCCCAGTATGGCGATGCAGGCCAGCGCAAAACCTATCACCATGCTCCCGGAGTCGCCCATGAATATGCTTGCCCGTGGGAAATTATGGCGCAGGAAGCCGAAACAGGCGCCCGCAAGGGCAAAGCATACCACCGCGGTATATATCTGGGAGCTCCATAATGCCATTACCCCGAAGAATAACGACGCTATGCCGGCTATCCCGCTCGACAGACCGTTCAGGTTGTCGAGCAGATTGAAGGCGTTCGTGATGCCGACGACCCAGAAGACGGTAAAGAACATACTTACATAATAGTCCTCGAAAGTGGTCACTCTGAACCCTGCCTTATAAGCTATGAGGGCGGCCATTATCTGGCCGGACAATTTCATCTGGGGCATCATTCCAAGCTTATCATCGATAATGCCCAATATGAGCAAAAGCGTGGCACCGAAGAATATGCCGTATAAATATACATTAGGGGCCGTGGTGAAGAGGATCCCGGCGAAGAAGGCCACATATATGGCAAACCCGCCGAGGAGCGGCGTCGGATGGGCATGTGACTTCCTACGCTCCGGGTTATCCAGAAGCCTTGCCTTGAATGCCAGCTGCCGCACGAACGGGGTGAACCCGTAGGCGATCATGAAGGCAATGAAGAGCGCCCCCCACGTATCCTGTACAGTGACCATCGGTTACTCCTTATTTATCGCTTGAAATATTCTATCGTCCTCTTCAACAACTCCTCGGTATTGACCTGGGGGGAGAACTTTATCAGCCCCTTTATCTTGGATATGTCCGGCCTCCTGTGCCTCATATCCTCGAAACCTTCTTCGTACGCCTTCTCATACGGGATGAGCTCTATCCTGGACGGCGAATTTGTAAGCCGTTTTATCTTCTCCGCCAGCTCAAGGATAGTTATGCTCTCCGGGTTGCCTATGTTGAATATCTCTCCGACGCTTCTCTTTTCATTCGTAAGCCCGATGATCGCCCTCACGGCATCTCCTATATACAGGAAGCATCTCGTCTGCTTGCCGTCCCCGTATACGGTGAACGGCTTCCCCAGGAGCGCCTGTTTTATGAACCGCGGTATGACCATACCGTAACGGCCCGTCTGGCGCGGGCCGCAGGTATTGAAGAACCTGACGATGACTACGGGAAGCTTCTTCTCCCGCCAGTATGCGAGCGCCAGGAACTCGTCCAGCGCCTTGGTGGAGGCATAGCTCCACCGTGATATGGTGGTAGGTCCGAGGAGACGGTCATCGTCTTCCTTGAACGAGCGCTTGCCCGTAACGTCTTTCCCGTATACCTCGGACGTAGAGGCCAGTATGACCTTCTTCTTACCCAGAGAGTTTGCCAACTCCAGGACTATCTCGGTACCCCTGACATTGGTCCTTATAGAATCGAGAGGGTTGTCTATTATATACTTCACCCCTACGGCGGCCGCGAGATGGAATATCACGTCCACCTTCTTCACCATACGGGCCATCTCCTTTTCATCCATGATATTGCCTATGGTGAAATGGAAGAGCTTATTATTCTCGAGATGGCGTATGTTCTCTATGCTTCCCGTGGAGAGATTATCTATAACGTAGACCTCCCACTTTTTGTCCAGCAACGCCTCGCAGAGATGGGAGCCGATAAATCCGGCCCCGCCCGTCACAAGTGCTTTCATCTATTCGCTCCTTTTTCTTTTAGAAGCTCCGTGTAAAGACCCTTTATGTCGTTCACGAGCCTGTTCTTGTGGAATGTCTCCCTCACCGCGTTCCGCGCGTCTTTACCCATCGAGTTGCGGAGCGCCTTATCGGATACCATCGCCTTAAGCTTATCGACAAATGCGGCAGGGTCGGAACCCTTAACCATGTACCCCCCGCGCGACCCGGCCAGGACGTCCGGCACTCCGCCGACTCCGGTGGACAAGATCGGGACGGAGGATGCCATCGCCTCTATCATGGCGACGGGAGTCCCCTCGTTCTTTGAGGTCAGGAGGAAGATGTCGAATGCGGAGTAGAACCTGACCATATCTTCCTGCCACCCGAATACGCGCACCTTATCGGCCAGGGCCAGACGGTCCCGGTACGCGATCAACTCCTCCTTGAGCTCCCCGTCTCCCACGATCACGAACTTTACATCATTCCCGCCATAAGAATCCAGAAAGAGCCGCGCGATCTCCAGGAATAATTTATGGTTCTTTATCCCTGTCATGCGCCCCACCGTACCGATCACGATATCGTCATCTCCGAACCCTATCCCCTCTTTCGTCTTACGCGCGGGATCTATGGAGAGGTAGCCGTCGAGCGGCAGGCCCAGGGGCACCACCCTGCACTTCCCGCTATCGACGACCTTATAGGTCTTGACAAGATCATTATGCTGGAGCGGGCTTATGGCTATCACGACGTCGGTCAGGCGGGAGAGGAACCGTTCGAGGCCAAGGAATATACGGCTCTTCAAGGCCCCAAAATACCCGCTGAACGTGTGCCCATGGAAGGTATGGACCTTCACGGGTACCCCTGCCGTAAATGCTGCAATGCGGCCTATAAATCCGGCCTTCGAGGTGTGGGTGTGGACGATATGCGGCCTGTAACCTTTTATCAACCTGTATATGGCAAAGAACGATATAACGTCGTTTAAGGGGTTTATCGGCCGGGCAAATCGCCGTATGAAGACCGGCCGGACGCCGTACTCTTTCAGCAAAAAGGTCATCTCGGCTTCTCCGCGATCGACCATACCGCTTACCAGCATAGATTCGAACCCCCCGGAATTGAGGGCGTTTGTGAGGAGTATCGCCTGGACGGCCGGTCCCCCTATATTGAGACGCGCTATGATCCTCAATACCTTTATATTACCGGTCATCCTTTCCTCTTCTTTCTTAAAAAAATGATCGCCCCGCACGAGAAGGCAAAAGACCTTCCTGCGGCAGATAGACCGTCTATATATCCCCCTTCGGCCAGGACCAGTATCGTATGAAATACGGTCACCGCCATGATGAAGAGGCCCAGATCCCGTAACCCGAGGCCTTTAAAGGTCTTCTTCGCCGACGAGACCAGTATGCTCTTATCCGCGTTGGCAAAGATACCTCTCCTGACAAGAGAGAGGAAGCCCTTAAAGGCCCTGCGAGTCCCGCTCTCACAAAACGAGGCCATTATATTGATCGGAAGCCCGGACAGGAACCGGACGATCCTGCTCTCCCGTATGAAGAGACGCAGCTTACCTCTTATCATCCCTCTTGATCCCTTCATCGTTCACCTTCAGCACATAACAGGGCACGGAGTACCTGTCGGTGTTGAAGAATATCATCGACCCGGTCCCTATCAGAAGCGGCTGCCTGCGATAATACCACGGATCTCTTTTAGAGCCGCGGGTACATGCCAGCTCCAGTTCCATGAATACGGGAACTTTGTAGTCGAACGTCTCGTCTGTCGACTTCCTCAATGCGGCCGCCTTTATCTTCTCTCCGTATCCGGCATCCTTTTTGATCAGGCGGACCAATCGCGCATCCGGGGACCCCTGCTCGTCATAAGAGAGGTCGCCTTCGCGGAAGATCTCTGCCACTGCAAAGACCGGCAGTGTGACCACCTCCGCCCTGACCCAGTATACGGGCACCGCCTGCACTTTTTTACCCAGCACCTTGTAGACGTAGAAGAACGTCGGTATTATAACTATGATGAGCCCTACGATCAGGAAATCGACTATATTTATCTTGCCGAAGAGACGGCCTCTTTTATCCAGCAGTTCCATATCATCGCTCCCTCTTGTAGAAGTTCGAGAATATCTCGAAAAGACCGGTTATCCCTGAAGCCGAGATGATCAGGAGGACCGGTTCCACACTCCACCTGTGCCTGCCCTCCACATAAAATAAGCTCTGGAATACCGATATCGACAGCATGAACAATACCAGTAACATCAAGTTCCCCTTGTCCGACCATACCTTATTGCCGAGCGCCATATAAAGGCCCGCGGCGGCGAATAAGACATAAAAGGCGTAAGAATAATTATATACGGCCGTATACAGGGACGGGTAAAGCAAACCCGTCGTCGGCGAAGACCACCAGAAATAGCCGAGTTTCCTGAAGAAGAGCATTATGAACCTGGCGGGGTCCTCGCTCACAAATTTGAGCGCCTCTTCCCGGAATATCTCTCTCTGCTCAAGCTCAGGCAACGCCACGATCTTCGAATAAAGTTCTTTATCCTCCAGCAATACGGGCTCGCCGGAGGGCATATACGAACTGCCGGTCGCATTCATGTTATTGCCCCGCCAGAAGACCTCCGCGTCAACGCTTGCGCCCGGGATGAACTTATGGTGTATGACATAGTTCCTCAGGACCCATCCCGAAACCGGCACGGACAAGAAGATCAAAAAGATCGCCAGGCAAGAGACCTTCTTCAATAATCCCCCTTTCATCAGGATGAATAACCACAGCAGGACGAACGGCAGGAAATCCATTATGGAGAACCGCGACAGGGCGGCAACTCCGAATGTGAGCCCGCAGAACGCTGCGCTCTTCAAGGAAACCCTTTCGCGCAGTTTCATTACACAGAATATGACGAGCGAGAAGACAAAGAGGTCAAGCGTAAGGGTATGCGCCTTCTTTACCGAATAGAGGACCAGGGCCGGGTGGAAGATCGTAAGCGCAAGCGCGACCAGCGCCGCCTTCTCATCAAAGGTCTTCCGCGCTATCAGGAATATCAATACACATGCCCCGATAGACAGGAGTGTCTGCATGTACATGACCGGAGCAGGGTCGAACCCGAACATGCCGTACACCAGTACGAGCAGAAAGACATACAGGGGCGTGGTGAAGGACCGGTAAGTCGTCCCCAGGTGGGGCATGGTGAACCCTTTTCCGGCGAGGATATTCCTGGCTATGGAATCATATTCCCACTGCTCTATGGAATGCCGGGACAGGAATAGGTCGAGCAGGAATGCCCTCAGCAGCAATGATACCGCTATGAGGACTATCACGTATGAGATGACCGTCTTTCTATTCATATATGATCACGCCTATACCTTCTTTGCGACGCAGAAGACCGACAACCCCCACGGCATATCGAACACGTTCAATGCCATATTCTCCGCCTTCAGGACCGCATAAAGCATGCCGTTCACGGCGGGGAATATCGGTTTGAGGTTGCTGGAGTTGTCCTTCTTTATCTTCCATACGAAAAATTTGAAGAAGACGAGGACCGCCCCCAGCAGCATATTCCTGTACGTCCTCTTTATTATATTGAAACCCTTTTTACGGAGCATATCGCACATCTCGCTCATCTCATATCTGTGCCGCGTATGTACGAACGTGTCGTGGTTGCGTCTCATGTAATTATGGGCCGGCTCGTTTATGATGACGTGCCCGCCGCTCTTCAGGACCCTGTGCGCTTCTCCCAGCACGGCCAGATCGTCCCTGACCAGCCTGTGATAAAGGACGTCCGTCAGTATCACTATATCGAAAGAGGCGTCTGCGAACGGCATCGCTTCTATAGAGCCCTTTACCATACGGCTCAGGCCCCTCTTGCGGCAGTAGCCCAGGGCGATATCGGATATGTCGACGCCGAAAGACCTGCCGTATCTGTCGAGGGCTGCCATAGTGAAACCGGTGCCGCACCCTGCGTCGAGTATCTTTATGCCGCGCCCTTCGCCGTTCAGCTTACTTATGGTCGAGAAGAGAAGGTCGTGAAGCCCCCTGTACCACCAGTGGCCCTCTTCAAGCTCATACATCAGGGTGTATTCTTTAGTTTCCATCCGAACGGCATTACCTGTTTTTGAACGAATTTACCGCGTCGCATACGCGGCGCGTCTCTCTTCCGGTCATTTCAGGGTATAGAGGCAGCGATACGACCGTCCTCGAACACTCTTCCGTGACGGGGAGGGCGCATTTACCCCTAAGCTCCGGATAGGCCTCCTGCATGTGGACGGGCCTCGGATAGTGCACGAGGGACTGCACCCCATTGCGAGCCAGGTGCCTCCTGAAAGCGTCCCTGTATCCCGACCTGACCACGTACAGATGATATACCGGGAGGCCGTGGTCCATCCTATCCGGCTTGACGATAAGCCCGTTATTTATACTCTTCCCGTATATCCCGGCTATCTCGCGACGGGTCCGGTTCCACCCATCCAGATATTTTAACTTGACCCTCAGTATGGCCGCCTGCAGTTCGTCAAGGCGGCTGTTGATACCTTTTATTTTGTGGAGATACCTGTCTGTCTGTCCATAATCCCTTATCATACGCGTCCTAAGGGCCAGCTGCCTATCGTTCGTTACTACCATGCCGCCGTCCCCGAACGAGCCCAGGTTCTTTGTAGGATAGAAACTGAAACACCCGGCATCTCCCATGGACCCCGCCTTCCTGCCTTTATAGACCGCCCCATGGGACTGGCAGGCGTCTTCCACCACTTTCAGTCCGTGCTTCTTTGCTATCCTCAATAGAGGGTCCATGTCTGCGCACTGGCCGTAGAGATGGACCGGCAGGATCGCCTTCGTCCTGGAAGAGACCTTCGCCTCTATCTTCGAGACGTCCATGGTGTAGCTCGCTATATCTATATCCGTAAAGACGGGCGTGGCGCCTGCCATGGTGATGGCAGAGACGGTCGGGATGCCGGCATTAGCCACCGTTATGACCTCATCGCCCGCGCCTATACCCATTGACGCCAGCGCGATATATATGGCCTCCGTGCCCGAGGCGACACCCACCCCGAAACGGCATCCGCAGTACCCGGCGAATTCACGCTCGAACGCGGCCACCTCCGGCCCAAGTATAAAATATCCGGATGAGAATACCCTCCTTATCGCGCCGTCCACGTCTCTCTTTATACGGCTGTAGTGGCGCTTCAGATCACAGAACGGAATCATGCCCGCTGACATAGTCCTCACCAGTAATATCTTTTGTTCTTCTTATAAAAATCTATCGTCTTGCAAAAACCGTCTTCATAAGAGACCCTGGGCGTCCATCCCGTCGCCTTATTGAACTTTTCGTATGAGGCATAATAGTCGCCTATATCTATCTTCCTCGTCTCCTCGGGGAACGGTATCAAGCGGTATTTGCCGGAACCGTTGATCCCTATAAGGAGCTTCGCGATATCCACCAGCGATATGGCCGGTGAATTGCCAAGGTTGAATATCTCGCCGTTCAGGGAATCGTCATATGACGAGATCAACAGGGCATCGATCACATCATCTATATAGTTCAGGTCCCTCAGCTGTTTGCCGCTGCCGTATATCTCTATAGGCTTGCCGTCTATGATCTGGCGTATGAACCACCCTATGAAACCCTGCCTGTTATGCTTCATCAGGAGGCGCGGCCCGTAGGTGTTCGTCATCCTTAAGGCCACCGTCTTCATGCCGTAGACCTTGTTGTACAGTACGTGATACCACTCTCCCGCAAGCTTATTTATGCCGTTAACATCGGTCGGCTTTAAAGGATGCGACTCGTCGACCGGGAGGTATTCCGGTTTTCCGTATATCTGCCGGGTGCTCGCGAATACGATCTTGATCCCGGGGTTCTTCTTCCTGCATGCCTCAAGGAGCGAGAGCTGGCTCTTGGTATTTATCTCCAGGTCCGTATAGGGGTCCTTCATACTGTCTATATGGCTTACCTGACCTGCCAGGTTGAATATTATATCGGCGCCGCGCACCAGGAAATCCATCGAGTACTCATCGCGGACATCGGAGAAATTCAGGTGGACCTTCCCCTCCAGCCCCTTTATGTTGAAGAGGTTTCCTCCGTATTCCGGTATCATCGAATCGACCAGCGTTATATCGGCGCCGAGCCGGGCCATCCTTATGGCGAGGTTACTGCCTATGAAACCGAGACCGCCCGTGATGACCACTTTCTTACCTTTGAAATATCCCTTCTTAAGCTCCGTCTTATGCATAGCTCTCAAGCCCCTCTCATTGCGTTCATGCACTTCTCAAGTTCATCTCTTCTTTCGGCATCGCTCAATAAGGCATGGCGGCCCTTCGCCTGGGTTCCGGCCCTCTCAGGGGCGCTCTTCTCCTTCGTAAAATCGTACAGGTAGTGCCGGAACGTCCTGATAACAAGTTCGATATACTCTTTCAGCGTATGCCTGAAATAGAATATCTTCCTGCCGTACGTTGTAACGGCCAGGAGGTAATGTATAAAGAAGAATGTCTTATTGGGCCTCCAGTATATCAGGCGCTTGACTATGATATCCCTGAGCGACGGGAACTTCGCCGCCACTATGGCAAGCTCGCACAGGTTGTACTGCGCCCGCTTCTCCCTGTCCGAAAAACAGCTGAGCGGGCTCATGTTGCGCATGCCGTAGTCGATACTGTCGCCCTCCGGGTCATAGATACCCCTCTCTATGCAATAGTCGCCCAGGTCAGTCCCGGGATACGGCATGAATATGGAAAAGTTGGGCATCTCCGGCTTGACCTTTATGGCGAAATCGAGAGAGGCGATGTCGTGATCGAGCGTCGTGAACGGGAGGGCAAGCATAGTATTCGCGTATACGTTTATGCCGTGCCTCTTGAATATCCTGAACGCCTCCTCGAGCTGCGGTTTTGTGGCATTACGCCTCATCATCCTGAGCCGCACGTCATCGTCAGCCGCCTCTATGGACATACAGACCGAAAAACATCCCGCCTTTTTAAGATAGGACGCCATTTCATCGGTAACGAGTTCGGCGCGGAGCAGACAATAGAACGGCAGCCGGATTTCCGAGGCCCATCTTTCGGAAAATTCCTTTAGCCATTCATCGGCCTTATATACAAAGACGTCGTCCTGTATGCGGACGAAATCGACCCTGTATCTATTCTTCATCTCTTTCGTCTCTTCTATGACCGAAGAGACCGTCCGCCTCCTCACCACCCTGCCGCTCGATTCGAATATCCTGTTGTACCGGTTATTGAAACAGTACGGGCACGGGAAGGCGCACCCCCTGGAGGTCCATATGCCTTTGATCCCGAAACGCCCCATGAACGGATACGAGTACACGAGCTCCCTGTCCATGAAAGGGACCGTATCGAGATCGCATATGAGCGGCCTCAATTTCAGCCCGGGATCCTCCTGCGTGACGATGTTCGGGATCGCGCCGACGCCCTTGCCGGATCCGATAGATTCGACCACGTCTATGATGGGCCCCTCGCCTTCTCCCACGCATACGGCATCTATCCCGCCGCCGGTAACACAGGACCTGTCAAGCGTGGCGTGCGCGCCGCCCAGTATGGTGAATATCCTGGCCCTCTTCCTGAGCGAATCGTTGAATCTCCGCATATCCTTCATGTCGACGGACATCATGCTGTACGCCAGCATATCCGGTTTCCATGATAATATCTTCTTCTCGACATCCTCTTTCTTGATGACCCCGAGGACCGTCCGGTGCCCCTTCTCTTTCAGGACCGACGACAGTATCATGGGGCCGAACGGCTCATTTACGCCAAGGTCATTTACTATGAACATCACTCTCATGCGCGCGGGATATCCTTATCGTTCGAAAAGAGGCGCCGCACTACGTACTGCGGGGTCCTGTTGTCCATCAGGAAGAGCTTCCCAAGGTACTCGCCTATCAGACCCAATATAAGGAGCTGTATGCCCCCGAAGAGAAGGATCGCTACGAGTATCGTCGTTATGCCCATCGGGATCGCCGGATTGATGATCTTCTCTATGATCATCGAGATACTCGACAGGACGCCTATTATCAGGAAGAGGAACCCCAGGAGCGTGCTCGCCCGCAAAGGGAATATGGAAAAATTTATGAACATATTGATCCATAACCGCACTAGCTTATGGAAGGTATACCCGGACCGGCCGGCGGCGCGGCTTGCGTGCCGGACAAGGACCTTGCCTATATTCCCGGTGCTGCGCAGGATGAGCCCGTCGACATAAGGGTACGGGCCTTTATATTTGACGACCTCCTCCGCTATGAAACGGCTCATGCACCGAAAGCTCGAAAGGTAGAGGTCTTTGGGCTTATCGAGCAGAAGGTTGGCTATCGCGTTATTGAACGAGCTGCCGGCATTCCTCATGAACGAATGGCGCTTCTTCTCATAATAACTGTATACGACGTCCAGGCCTTCCGAGACGGCTTTATCGAGGAGCTTCGGTATCTCTTCCGGCGGGTTCTGGAAATCATCGTCTATGGTAACGGCATAGTCGCCCGTCACCTGGTTCAGGCCGGCCATTACTGCATTGTGTTCCCCGAAATTCCTGGCAAGGCATATATATTTGACGTTTGCCTTGTGCCTTTCATAGATGGAGAGGCAGAGATCATGGCTCTTATCCTTGCTTCCGTCGTTCACCAGTATGATCTCCGTCTGATACGCCTTAAGTATCCCGAGCAGGTCCTCCACGAGTTTCGATATGGTGCGCGCACCGTTATATACGGGTATGACTACGCTTATCTTCATATGCACCTCGCCTCCGGCTTTGGTCAGATATAACCCTTGAAGAGATAATAGAGTATCCCCAGGTACTCGTGCGCGATCGCCCTGATCTGTTCCCATTTTACGGGTCCGTCCCTGTAATAAAATTTAGATCCCGGCACCGGGGAATATATGATATCGATATCCTTAGCCGTCTTCCTGGCTACCAGCTCCGCCCTCCGCATATTATACGGAGAGCTCACGAGTATCATCCTGCGGAAGTCCATTTTGCGCAGGATCTCGCTCGTATATTTCACATTCTCGTAAGTCGAGTTTGCCCTCTTCTCCAGTATGATATCTTCCTCGGGCACCCCCATAGAGATGGCGAATAGCTTCATATTCTCGGCATCGTTATATTTGAACGTATATCCCGATGAATATATGATATGGCCGGCGAGTCCCTTCCTGTAGAGTTCCACGCTGTACCTGGCCCTCTCCACGGTGCTCTCTTCGGGCGACCCCTTCTCGCCCACCCCTCCTCCGAAGACCACTATGGCATCGGATACGGACGGTACCTGAGATATCTTTAACGGGCTCGCTACGAACCACAAAAGAGGTGAATTGAATATGAGAAGATATGAGAGCGCGGCCAGGATAACCGCCCGTATCACCCTGCGTTTCGAGACGCGGTAGAGGGCGGCGAGGTTCTCTTTCCAGCCGCGGCTGGCGTACATCGCCTTTTGCGCTATCCTCTCCTCCATGATCTCGCTCATCTCCTCTATGCGGTTCTCCCAGGTATTCTGCATTGCGGCCTCCTTGCCCCTGGAGGCCTCTTTTCCGTTCTCGCTTTTCATTATATCTTCTATACGGCGGGCAAAACCCTCGCCCGAGCTTTCTATATGCACGATATCGCCGTACAGGCGGTTGAACTCCTCTATCTCCGGGAGGGCGGTGGAGATGACGGGCTTGCCCATCAGGAGATATTCGTTCAGCTTTGTCGGATAGACGGTCCGGGTATATTCGTTTATCTTATAAGGGATCATGCATATGTCCATATTCTCTATGTAATCCGGCAGCTCATCGTGCCTCTTCATCCCCAGGAGTATTATATTCTCCGGTTTGGCCTGGGCCGAATAGTTTACCTGGTCAGGTCCTATTAGTATTATCGACCATCCGGGCCTGAGGCGGGCGAGCGATCCCAGAAGCTCGTAATCTATGTGCCGGTGGAGCCCGCCGACATAACAGACCCTGGCCCCCTTTACGCCTTTTAAGTCATCCGGCAGCTTTCCGGCTGAAGGGCCGCCCTTCCTGTTGAAAAGCTCCCCCTTGACGCCGAACGGGAATATGTGGACATTCTTGTTGAGCTTCAGGCAATGCTCCTTCAGGACGATCCCCTGGGCGAATACGAGGTCGACCGCCTTCAATATCCCCTCTTCCGACTTACGGAGCTTCTCCTTATTCCTGACCAGCTCGCTGAAGTCGGCTATGCAATAGTATATGGAGAGCTCGTGGTCAAGGTTGGTTATGAGGTTCAGGGCCGTGGCGGTGGGAAGGAACGTCCATATGATGGGATTGGTGAAGTCCGCCGCCTTCATCCACCTCTTGAGGACGGGCAGCATTATAAGGCGGTTGATGAATGAGGCGATCCTGGAGTACGGGAAAGGCAGTATGACCGGCGAATATACGAAAAGGTTCTCCCTCTCCTTCCGTATCCCCTTAAAAGATCGGAACCAGTTGGTGAGCCGCTTCCTTATCCTCGGCAGGTCCGAAAAGGTGGGCACACGTATGCCCGTATTCTCTATGAAGAGGACCTTGTTCCCCTCGCGGACAAAGGTCTCCATGATCTCCTGGTGCCCCTGCCACACGAAGTCCCAGTCAATAGAGGATATGCATATTATGTTTTTATTATGTACCATAGCTTATAATATTACTATAGACCATATATAATAACATAGCGGGACGGGGCTGACAACCTATAATTCAGGGCAGAGGAAAATAGGTCACCATGACACCTGTCACCACGTCACCAGTAAAAGCTTTTACTTGTGACCTTGTGACTTGGTGACCTGGTGACCCTTGTCGGAAATCAATGAACGGTTTTTACAATTGCCCTGCCCGTTAGGAGCTTGAAGAGGAAGCGCTCGAATTCGAAGGTGTTGCGGTACGGCACGTCCGTATAGAGGGAGGTGCTATTGAAGCTGTTCAGGAACGGGCGCATATCGCCATCCAGGTCCATGCAGCCCGACCTCTCCAGGATAGCGGATACGGCGCCGTAGTCGCTCTCCAGGAACTGTATGCGCGAAAAGAGACGCTCGCCCGAGGCGCCGTCGCCTGACCGGTAACTCAGGTATGATGCGCAGAAGAGGCACTCGATATAACCGTCCACCTCCCGGTCGATGACGGAGCCGATCTGAACCGCCTTCTCCCTGTCATCGGCGTTCACCTCGCTATAAGATACTATCTTATTTATCCAGTCCTTCATGTCCGGCGCATTCATGATCCATTTAAGGTCTTCGAGTTCGAGGCCCGGGAGGACGTAGTTAAGCAGGAACGGGCGTATGGCAAGCGCCCTGTCGAATAAGGCCTTTGCCGCCGGATAGTTTCGCTCTTTCAGTTTCGACATCGCGGCGCTGAATGTGCCGTCGAACCCGTCTGGGGCGGCACCTCCCTTTAACCGGTCATACGCGGGGAAGTTATTGGCCAGGCGGCCGCGCAGAAGGTCAAGCCGGATAGCGGCGATATTGGAGGCGACGAGGCCCGCTATTATGACCGCCGCGACGATCTCCCGCGCGATATTCCCCCTCACCGTCCTGCCGGGACCGGAAAAGAAGAGACGGTCGAACACCGACGCCGCAATGACGCAGAATGCCGGGGAGAGATATATGAAATAACGGGAGGCGACGGGCTCGCGAAGGTTGATATATATGAAGCTCATCAGGTACCATGGCACGAATATAAGAAGCCCTTTATGCTCTTTTACCGAATCCCTGAAAAATACGTAAAGCATCCCGATCGCCAGGGACAGATAGAAGAACCCCGGCGCAAGCGATACAAAATAGTAAGGACGGGACGGATCGTTCGAGAGGACGGCGCGGACCGGTCCCAGGAACGATGCGACCATGCCGGCGAACGGGAGGATGACATTATACGGCAGGAGGATATTACGTATATCTTTTGAGGATATCGAGAAATAGAAGATGATAAACAGCGCGGCGGCTATCGCGCAGGCCGTGTTCCGGCGGCCGGACTTCTTCTCCCACTGTAACCTCAGCGCCGGGCCGGTCAGGATCAATGCCGCCAGGCCCGCGGCGAAAAATAGCGCATATGATAAGGCGCTCCTCCCTCCGGCCAGGTATATGTTCATCCTGTCGTCGCCTCCGTAGACGAGGGCGAATAGCGGATAGACGAGATACGTTATGAATAGAGGAGACCATAGGCGGAACTTTCGCGCCCGTTCCTCCCCGCCTCTTGAAGATACGGCTATATGAAACAACAGCAGGACCGGCAGCATCAATATGCTGGCCCTCGCGAATGAGGCGGCGAGATTCGCGGCTATCGTCATGGCATAATACGCGCGGCCGTCCCTCCTCCCGTCCATGATGGTGCCCGTCTTCAGATAAAGGCTCAATACCAAAAGCATAAAAAAGACCGTGACGAGGTGCTGGAAGGCCATCGGCCATATATACGCGCCGAAGTGTATATAAAGGCCGAGGAATATGATCGCGGAGAATGTGCTCTTCCGCCACCCGAGCCCCATATTCCTGCATAATGAAAATAAGAGGAACGAGCCGAACGCATGGAATAGGAGCGAAACGGATACGAATCCGGAAGGCGACGGACCGAAGAGATTCAGGCAAAGGACGGTATATGCCTTCAGGACGGCCGGCCCGTACAGGGCGGGCGCCGGGTCGAGTATGAACTTGGCTATACCCAATGGCGACATATCCCGGATTGCCCGGAATACCGCCGGGATGAACCAGAGGAGGTCCTCCTCAAAGGAGATATTCGATACGGCCCCGGAGAGGAACCTCAACCACAGGACGGCCGCAAAGACCGATAGGCCGATGTAGATGTAAAGGGATTGGTCCCCACGGGCAGTCTCATCATTATCCGGATATCGCTTCACGGTCTTTCGCTCCTATCGTTCACCCGGCCCAGGCATGATATACGCCTTTCCGAATTTCTCGATATCATAGATATGCGCCCCTTCTGCGGACAGCGCTTCAGTATATGGAAGTATATAATTATCATACCTGATCTGCATATTGGTCCCTTTTCCTGTATCGGTGGCCAGCCGATGCGAAACGAATACGCGGTCTATCCTGTCCGGCCGCAATCCGTTATAATCGGAGCTGCCGAACCTGCCGAACGGCGGGATCTCCCAGATATCGTATACCCTGTCTAGCGGCACGCTCATGAATGCGCCTATGAAGGCGCTCTCCAGGGCCATTATCCCTTTGGCGGGCCGGGCCAGCTCTTCGAGCGTCCTGAATGAGGCACCGATAGAATACGGCCTCGTCTCCATGATACGCACATCTCTGTGCCGTACATCTTCGGCCAGGTCACCGGTTATCTTTGACCAGTGGATAGGGCCGTTAGAAAAGAATATCAATAAGAGGGGCAGGATGAGGTGACCGTACCTCGTGGAGACGCCCCTGAAAAGATTTCCATACCACGACGCGCCAAGGATGAAGACCGGTATGACA
This sequence comes from Candidatus Omnitrophota bacterium, assembly GCA_041650805.1. Taxonomy (NCBI): domain Bacteria; kingdom Pseudomonadati; phylum Candidatus Omnitrophota; species Candidatus Omnitrophota bacterium. Next base: position 37,379 of record JBAZKM010000009.1, read on the forward strand.
GCGCCCATATAGTGCGCGCTGGGCGAGGATAGCGCGTGAGACAGGAGTAAAAGGATATTCCCGGCCAGGAAGAGCCGCATGCCGTCATCCCTAGAGGCGCGGACCGCGCCGTACAGGATGAGGCCCAGGAGAGGGACGGTCACCGCCCCGGCCGCGGAGTAAAATAACCACAGATGCCCGGACGGCTTCGAGTAATAGAAAGGGGGCAGCATCGTCAGGCTGGCTATGGTGCAGAATGCGCCTTTTATGTTCTCGGCCAGTTGGCGTGCCACGAATCCCGGATTTGCGAATACGGCCCCTAACATATCGGTGGCGCCTCCGAAAAGCTCGTGATTGGTAAAATAGAAGTCCTTGTTATGAAAACTTCCGTATCTATGAAATATATACTGGAAATTGCTGTCCTGTATAAAGGCGGCGTCGGCCAGGGACTTGCCGTTACCGGGGAACCAGGCGGCGCTCGAAAACCATATATTGTTCCATGGGTGCGGCGATTGCGCTACCTTGAACCATAGGAGCAGCAATATGGCAATGAAGAGAGGCCAGTCTGCCGGCCCGGGCCTGAGAGCGCGTATAAGGGAATTGAAGCCGGACCTTCTCAGGGCCCGAAGGATATCCCAGAAGATGAAGATACCGACGAGTAAAAGATAGTTATACCGTATCATGTATGCGAAGAGGAGAAGAGCATATGAGAGGGCCATCCTCGATCTCTTCGTCGCATCACCCCTCGCCACTACCGCAAGGCATGCCGACGCGAGGGCCAGCTGCTGAGTATGCGGCTCGGCCATCTGGAAGAACGGCATCCACAGTACGAAGGCAAATGAAGCGCCGACGAGCCCGGCATATCGTTTGAATAAAGCGATGAATGATACTGCCGCTATCATGAACGTGACGCAGTATTCGACGATGACCTCTAACGGATATCCCATCCACCTGAAGAGGTTCAGATAAAGTATATAGAGAGGACTCCTGTCGACGACGATAAATTTGCCCGTCTCGGCGAAGATGCGCGCGAAGAGCCAGTATCCCCAACTTTCGCCGCCCGGTTCCCAACGGGCGAATAGAGTAAACGCTATGCCCGAAAGCGCCAGTATGGCGGCGTAAATTATATGCCGGGTCATGCGCGTATCCATATTATACCGTCTCCAATAGCTGCAGTTTGACCATACGGTTGAAATAGCCGTTCGCCCTGACCAGGTCCGTGTAGGAACCCTCTTCGACTACACGCCCCTTCTTAAGCACATATATGTAATCGGCATTCACGATCGTAGAGAGGCGATGCGCTATGACGGCTATCGTCGTCTCCCTGGAGATCGCCTCGATCGCCTCCTGTATGAGACGTTCCGAAGATGTGTCGAGGGCGCTCGTCGCCTCATCCAATATCAGCAGTTCCGGCCTCCGGAGGATGGCCCGGGCGAGCGCAACGCGCTGGACCTGGCCGCCGGACAACCGGACGCCGCGGTCCCCCACTACGGTATTATAGCCGCCGGGCAGCTGCCGGATGAATTCATCGGCATTTGCCTGACGGCAGGCATGCGCGATCTGGTCTTCGGTCGCAGATCCCGAGGCCCAGAGGAGATTATCCCTTATGGTCATATTGAAGAGGGCGCTCTCCTGCGGCACGTATCCTATCCTCTGCCTGTATGTACGGATATCTATATCCGAAAGCGGCCTTCCGTCGAGAGCTACGCGTCCCGCGGAGGGTTCGTGAAACCCCATGATTATATCTATAAGCGTTGACTTGCCTGCCCCGGATTCTCCTACGAAGGCGATCATGCTCCCTTTAGGGATGCGGATATTTACATCCGTCAGGACCGGTTCCTCATGGTTGGGATAAGCGAAGGAGAGGCCTTCTACGGTCAGCTCGCGCGAAAATCCCGTAAATGGCACTGCCCCGGATATCTGCACCAGCTCCCGGGCACGGCCTCTCAGCGCATTCACCTGTTCATAACTCGGGAAGAAGTTCTCTACGGAATTCTTCTCCGTGGCCAGACTTCCGATAGTCGAGGCGACCTGCAGCAGGGCAAAGAGCATCACCGTCACCTCCGATAAGGGCACGCCGAACCTGCGGGCGGCGATAAGGGCTATGACAAGGGCTACTATACCCAGCGGACGATAGAGGAGCGGTATCGATATGTTCAGGACCTGCGACCTCAGTGTCGCGCGCCTGTGCGCATCGAACGCCTCCCCTACCTTGCGGGCGTTCTTATCCTGGTTGCCGAACCCCAGGACCACCTTGGCTAAAGAGACGCTCTCCTGGACTGCCGACATGAGGGCGTTCGCAGTAGCGGTATTCGCTTTCCCGAACCTGTAGCTGAGCCTGCCGGCCATGATAAAAGGGAGCGAAAATAAGACCGCCGAGGCCAGGCTGATAACCGTGACAGGCCATGATATGCATAAAGGCACCGCCAGATAGAAAACCAGCTGCAATATATGCGAAAAGAACATGGCCATGGCGCCGAAGGCGTCCCCTACTACGGTTAGCTCCCTGCTGAACGTATTCAGCAGGACCCCCTGTGTGTTAGCGGTAAAAAAATGCCATCGCGCATTGAAAAAATCTTCGAACGCGCCGACCATCATATCCCGCACCACCGCATATTTCGTCTTCAGGATCGAGTGCATGGCGAAGACCTGAAAGAGGCCGCTCGCTATAACAAAGACCAGAAATACCACGAGCCAGTTGCCAAGCGTCCGAGGGTATCCCAGGAAAGTCAGTATGTACACGGCCTTGCCCGTAAGCGGACTTATCCCCTGGAGGTCCGGATGCATGAAGAGGTCCACTATCGGGCCTACGGCAAAGAGAGAGAGGGCGCTCGATATCCCCACGGCCAGCAGGAGCAGCGTATTAGCGCCCAGAAGGACCGGGAATTTTTTGCATATCTCATGTATGAATTTAAATGCTCTCATATAGATTATTGGTCTAACAGACCCCTGTTATCCCTTAGAAATTGCGCACCTACCCTTGCCAGAGAGACCCCGTTCGGCTGGTACGACCTGAAGACCTTCCAGAAACGCGCCTGCAGTTCGTCATCCTCCGGGGCGGGGGTCCATCTCTTATCGAGCCTGGCATCCATCTCCGTCGCAAGATCCGATATCTCGCCGGCTGTGTTGTCGATCACCTCTATGCCGTTCTTTTCATAGTCGCTTGTATACAAAAAGGATGCGGCGCCGGATCCGAATATCTCCCTGAATGTCATAAGACGCTTCTCTTTACGCAGCCATAATTTTTTGAATATATAAAGATCTGACGGGCTGGCTGTATGCATATAGCCTACGGGCAGAAAGTTGACATACGCTATGGGGGTCCTGAATATCCTGGGGACCTCAAGATAACCGGCGGTGGAGCCCAGGAAGAACCTGCATCGCGACGGAAGAAATATATCCATAAAATCGCTGCGATATCCGGAGGCATAATCTATTATGCGCCCGTTCCCGGTCTTTATGGGATCCTCCACAACGGCGCCCATCCTTACGGCATAATACCCCCCGGCCGCCAGGCGCTCCATGGCCGGAAGATATGTCTTTATATCCGAATTCCTGTGGTCGTGGTATGTCCAGTAAGTGGTCGGATAGACGGTATCGAGATAAGCCGTATCCCTGGAATGGAAACAGACGAAGGCGCCGTCCCCGGGTATACCCATCCTGCGAAGCGCTGAATATCCTCTCGATTCCTCTTCCGCCGTGAACCGCAGATGCGGTTTCGTCTTATAGATGAGGGCATGACTGTCGTAGATCTTGTGGAGGGAGATATCGTGATGCCTCCATCCGGGTATCCACCTGTTCGCCTGATGCAGGTAATAGATAAGGGACGAGACCGGCAATAGCCGCTTCCACATCCGCGCAAGCTGACGGTTACATACAGATCTCTGGAAATAAAAGAGATCGACGGTACGAGGCCCTTTATGCCAGAGGCCGGCGTCCCTTTCGCAGAGATATATCTCTGTATTGGCGGCAAAGTGGCCTATGCGGGGACTGAACAAAAATCCGAAGCGTATGACCGCCCATGGCCGCACGATGCGCACGACCAGGATGGCCGGTATGCATATCAGGAAGAGAGGAACGCACAAAACATACAATATCCTGTCACGTGTCTGACGGAATATGTGCCCTGCCCTCCCCCTGCGCAATCTGTCTATTATCTTCTTCATCGCCATCAATAGAATATCTTTGCGTTCTTCTCCAGCATCCCGACGAGGAGGTCCCGGACATCTTTGCCTATGACGGCGTCCAGCTCCTCGTGTCTCTTCTCCATGAGGTATCGCCTGACGTCGCGGCCGTTCAGATGCCTTATGTCGTCTCCCGTGTGCCGGCAGAAGACCTCGGTCGTCACCTTATTGCATACCTTGCAGAATACCGGTTCCGCTATAGGTAATACGCTTATATCCAGTCCCTTCAGCTCCTCGAATATCTTCTGGGAACCGTATTTGGGATAATATCTGCCGACCCCGGCATGGTCGCGCCCTATGATGACATGGGTGAAACCGTAATTCTGCAGCATCGTCGCCTGCAGGAACGCCTCTTTCGGGCCGGCGTAGATCGGCGGTATCATGAGGTTATTGAGAAATACACGCCCCTTCGGATAAGACCCCGATATCAGGTGCTCGTAGATATCGAATACGACGTCCGGCAGGAAGCTGCCTTCGACCTGGGCCCCGGTTATGACATTGATACCGAGCATATCGGTGACATCAAGCGCCAGGCCGTGAAGATGCTGATGGCCTATATGGCATACGTTCCTGGTAGAGAAAGCGGTAAAGGCCTTCTTGCCCGTCGCTTTCAACCAGCCCCTGCACTCCCTGGGTGTGCGGAAGTGGCGGTGGGTGGCCATACCTGACCTGGACAGGAATATCTTCCCTCCTATACAGGTCCCCTCTTTTTTCATGGCGTGCCGTACGCCCGGATGGTCCCGGTCTGCGGTCCCGAAAACATTCCTGCAGAACTTCTCGTTGTCTATCACGAAGACGCTCTCTACCTCCATCATGCCTATAACGACACCGTCCGGGCCGCACAAAGCGACCTTATCCCCTTCGGGAGGCGCCTCTACCCTGAGGAGCACAGGTATCGTCCATGCATGCCCTGACGGCAATGTGCTGGAGAGCGTGACGCTATTATATTCGATCTCTGTCATAAAGCCCTCGAGAGGGCTGTAACAACCGGCGGCCAGGTTCTGCATATTTATGATATCGTCCGGTGATATATATTTCTTGTCCCTTACCTTGTCCAGCCGCGCGGACAATTCCTTGTCATCGATGAGCCGGTCGACCAGTTTTCCGCCATATGCAGAGATGGGCATGATACAGACCTTCCTTACGTTGATCGGATAGCGTTCAGCAATGCTTCGATTATCTTCCCTTCGGTCAGGGCGGCGGAGTTGAAATCCGCTCCGTGGTAAACCCACTTATCCCGCAAAAAAGAGTCGCTCTTATATAAGACGCTGGCCCCTTCCAGGCCATACCTCCCGCAGAAGGAGAAGAAGGCGGAACTCTCCATGTCGACGGACAGGCACCCTCTCTCCTTAAAATATTCGATCCTGCCCGGCGTCTCCCTGTAGATGGCATCCGTGGTCCAGACAGGGTCTTCGGACACGATACACCCCAGGTCCTCCATCGCCTTTTTAACCTCGCCGTACAGGGCGCTGTCAAGACCGACGCTCTCTTTACGCCCTATATAGTGCGCGCTGGTGCCCTCATCTATATAGGACAACCTGGGCATCGCCAGATCGGCATCCGTACGGCGCAGGAAACCCGCCTTCCCGAAGAGGACAAAGCGCCTGGCGCCGCATGCCCTGAGGTTCTCCAGATCATACATGAGAGCCGGGGCGCCCGTGCCCGGAAGGATGTACCACCCTTTATCGGTGCCCTTCAAAGAGACCGGTGAGTAGTCCTCCCTGTACCATGGGCACTTTACGGCATCACGCCCGGCGGCAAACGGCGCAAAGATATCAGAATTATAATGGAACGTAAGCAATAAGCTCCCCGGGACACGGCCGGCGAAACGCGCGCCGGTCATTGCCTGGGGGGTCAAAAACCCGTCACTCTTCAATTCATACGGCGGAACGGCAGCATTCATGAAGTCGTCTTATCCCCTCCTCAAGGGCCGGTCTCTTGACCGAAAAAGAGAACCTTATATGGTCGTCGCTCGCGGGCCCATAAGCGATGCCCGGGATCACACCGACGCGCGCCTTGAATAACAGATACTTATGCATCGCGAAAGATACGCTTTCGCGCGACAATTTCAGGTCTCTATCACAGGATACCTTCTTTTCCGGGCACTCTTTGATCTTCCTCTTCAGCGCCTCCTCCACCGATGACAGGATGGCATCCCTGTGCGAGTCGTAAAATTTCCTTATATTCGGAAAGGCATAGCAGGTGCTCTTCGGCACGGCGCACCTGAAACCGGGGATAGAGTTCAGGGCGGGGACCAGGAGGTCCCTCTTCTCCTGATACTTCCTGAATATATCGTCGAAACCTAACTTCTCGTAATTATCGAGTGTATAAGCGCCTGCCTCCTGCACGAATGTATTGCACGTCATATTGATAAAAGAGTGCGCCAGCGTAGCCGCCTTCAGCACCTTTTTCGGGGCTACCATCCATCCGAGGCGCCATCCCCCCATCCCTATACGCGAAAAGCTGTTTAAGAGTATCGAATGCTCTCCTCCTGTATCATATAACCTTATCGGATAGTGTCTGTTGCCGTCATATATCTCCTTTTCGTGGTTCTCGTCGTGGATTATGAAGATATCGTTCTCAGCTCCCCACTCCATTATATATTTAAGCGGATCGCGGCCATATAAAGTGCCGGCCGGGTTCAAGGGGGATGTCAGTATCAGCGCCTTTGTCTTCTTGGTCCTGGCCCTCTCCAGCTCTTCTACGGTCAGGATGAAGCCGTTCTCTTCCTTTGGCCGTATCCTTTTGCCTGTCCTCCCCGAAAGGAGATGGTTCGATATGGGGTCGTAAGCTATATAGCATGGGTCCGGTATCAGGATCTCATCGCCCGGGTTGGTCACCGCGATAAAGGAGGTGAATATTGCGTTCATCCCTCCCTGGGTGATCAGGATGGAGTCGGGGTCCACCTTGAGGTCGCTCTCCCTCCGGTATTTCCTTGCGATCGCCTCCCTGAGGCGGCGCGAACCCTTCTCCTTCTCGTAATGCGTCCATTTGCCGGGGAGCGTGTTAAATCCGTCCAGCCCCTCTCCGGCGTCGGGCAATATCCTGCAGAGGTAATCTATGACAGGCCTCGGCGTCTGGAACTCGGAATCGCCCCTGGCCAGGTTCACCGCAGTCGCATCATCCTTTATGCCTTCCGTCAGCTCTTTGGTGTAAAAGATGGGTATGTCGAGTATCTTTTCGTTTATCGACGGCATATGTGTCTCCTTTTGACGTATCTCACTTGTCGTTCTCATGGCCTACGGAACGCTGCAATTCATTGCGCCTGTCATAATAACCGTTAAATGCCGATTCCTGCTCCTTCACGGAGGGGGAATAGAATTTATTTTTGATGACCTTACTCTTTATCTTTCCGAAGAGGTCCCATATGAGATAATCGAGGATATATCTTTTGTATTCGCAGACCCTTTCGTCGATACCTTTGAAATCGCCTTTATTGGATATATAGCTGTCGTAGGCGCATCCGCCACCGCATATGGAGAGGGCCGTGCAATCCGCGCACTTCGAGACCATAAAAGGGCTCCGCGTGGCCCAATCCATGAACATGGGGTTCTTATCGATCCTGGGGACCCTTGCCATATCTTCGGAAAATATATCGGACACGACCAGGCTTTTGCACGGGCCGATCTTACCCCGTGCATCGACGGTGAAGCCGTGCCCCTGCGCCTGGCATTCGTTCACCTTGGGCTTATTGCTCGCAAAGGCGCCGATCGGCCGGGAGACGTTCTCCAGGAATATCCGCCTCTCTCTCAATATGCCGTAGAACTCGACCAGTATCCTCCCGAAGTCGACTATCGGGATCTCGGTGGGGTTATCCTTATTCAACAGGAAATGGGAGAAGTTGAATCCTATGCTCGAAGGGGCCAGGTCCGTGAAGAACTTGAATGTTTTACGGATCTCCTTTACATTATGCGTGCCTCCGACGGCAGAGATGCCTATGGTGCAACCTGCCTCCTTGAGGAGCTTATACCCGTTCATAGCCGGCCCGAAACTCCCTCCGCCCGCCTTCATCTTCCTCGCCGAATCGTGCATCTCTCTCGGACCGTCGAGGGATATGAGCATCAGTATGTCGTTGTCTTTAAAATATACGGCGAGTTCCTTTGTCACCAGAGACCCGTTCGTAAATATGACTATGCGGGTATTCTTCAGCTCTCTCCTTACCTTATCTATGATGAACCTGACGACGTCCATATTGAGGAGCGGCTCCCCGCCCGTAATGGTGATCGTCTTCTTCGCCCCCGGGCGGCTGTTCCGCCTGAAGAGGTCGAGCGCCTTGCCGGCAACTTCCCTGGACATATTGACCATATGCTCCGGCGCCATATTCTCCTCGATCTGGCAATAGGAACATCTGAAGTTACAGTTATTGGAGACGAGGAGGACTATATTGGTTATATCGAACTTTCCGACGAGCTTCTTTATCCTTTTCAGGGACGCTTCTCTGGCCGCCATTCCTTCTACGGCCATCCCTTCCGACATGAGCTTTTCGATCAGCGGTTTTGAGAACCTCTTCACCGCGTCCGCTCTCCTGCGCGGGGTTTTGAGATACCGGAAGAGGGTCGCAAGCGTCTTACCGTCCCCATAGATCTTGGTCATACGCAATGAATGGAAGAACGCCGCAAAACCGTCCCGCTCGAAAAGGTGGACGTCCTCCGATAGCCTTATTGTCTTCTTATCAAGATATGTCATATTTTTCCTTCAGTCCGTCCATGAACTTTTTCCCGAGAAGCAGACCGGTCGCCTCTGTCCTCAACTTAAGGGCCAGGAGCCCCGCCTCCTCAAAATCTTTTCCGAGCGCGAAGAAACCGTGGCCTTTTCCTACGAGGTAACGGTTGCTGCCGGATAATATACCGCGCATCTCTTCCACGAAATCGAAACTGCCCGCATCCGTCGCCTTTCTGGTCTCGGAGACGTCGGCCGGAAAGATCTTACGTATGGCATCCGTCTTCTCAAGACATATGGAGTCGTGGCCGTGCAGGACCGCGTTCACATCTCTTCTCCTCTTAAAGATATCCCAGTATATGAGCGTCTCCGAGCTCGGCGCCTTACCTGGATGGCCGTAGAAGAGCACCGAGAGACCCCCTCCGTCCTCCTTTACGTCGACGACCGTCATTATCTCATCCGCCCTTAAAGACCCGAGGGCGCCCCCGGAAGGTGTAATGCATATGCCGTTCGGCGCCCTGAAGGCCATGTTCCCCGCCGATCCCTTGCCCTCCACATACGGCGCCATATAGAGACGGTCGAATATCCTGCCCCACAATATCATCTCATCCGCCTTGCGGGCATCCGGCCTTTTGCCTTCCTTTACCCTTACGGGCCTGAAACTTACAGCCATCTGGTCCTCTATCTCCCCCCGAATATCAAAGTGCACAGATATGACGAATGGACGAGGTCCTTCTGCCCCTTCGCCGCCGTGACCGCTATCTTCGGGACCTCTCTTCTATGGTAAATGGGGCAATATTCGTCCGGCTCATTTATATCCCCTCTCAGGTAGCGCCTGGATGAGCACCCCCCGCCGCAAACACCCACCTTATCGCAATTCTTAAGACAGAACTCCGGTACGATGCCCGCCTTTTTGAAGGAGTCGCTCAGGAATGCCGGCTCAAACGAATCTTTAAGGTCATCTATATGTACGTCCCCCTCGGACCAGTAGACGCAGGGCACCACCTGCCCCGTCGGGTGCACCCTTATGCTCGACTTTCCGCACGGAGATTGCGGCACGATGGGAGGTATGTTGAGCATCGCGTTCACGATCGGCTCGGAACAGCTTATGAGGCCGCCGTGGGTAAATAGCAGACGTATCGCCTCCCAGAACTCGTCATAGGTCAGGGCGAACTTCGTGATGCCCGCCTTCGGCACCGGCTTGAATATATTGAGGCGCAGGTTGCAGTCCTCTTTTTTCGCCTTGGCAAGGAGATCGGGGATCTCCCTATAATTTACGTTCATGAGGGCGGTCGCGATCGAGAACTCTACGCCGAGGCGCCTGCATTTTTCTATCGCCTTCTCCACAAAATTCCATGAATTGCCGTGCCTGAAGTCGTTCTGCAGCTTTTCGTTCACAAATTCAAGCGAGATATCTATATCGTTGAATTTTTTTACATCGTCGTCGTGGAGGGATATTATGCCGTAACCGTTGGACGTGAGGGACATCTTGATGCCTTTCTCGTGGCACCACTTCACTATATCGACAAAATCCGGGTTCAATATATTCTCTCCCGTCCCGAAATTTATGGAACTTATATTCTTCCCGTCGAGGAGAGCGGTTATCTCATCGAAGGTGAGCGTGTTACCCCTGAGGGGCCTCGAGTAGCAGTGAGGGCAGCTCAGGTTACAGTTCCCGGTCGTCCCTATCCCGACCGATATCTTCCTGCCTACGTTCTTTTTTTTGAGCATCTCTTATCTCCGTTATATTTTTTGGCGGTGTGGGGTATCTTATTCAAGTCGCAGTGCGCGCACATCTCTATATCGTCCGCCTTATATTCGATGTGCAACTGCCTTAACTTATTCAATTTATCTCCGTGCCAGATATCGTAGAGCGGCATCTCTTTGACGTTGCCGAGGGGGTCCCTGCAGGCATTGTTCCCCAGGCACGAATAGACCGTGCCGTCCCATGCTATGACGAGCCTCTGCCACAGCTGGGGGCACGGGAATATGCTGTCGGGCGCGTTCCTGACCCTGTTCCTGTCGTTGGGCCTGCCGTCCGGGCTCTGGTAGGTGGCGACCCGCACCTTATCCGCCCGCACCCTCCAGTAATCGACGAAAGACGCAAGTTCCTCGTGGGTCTTCTTCATGTCGATCATCTGTACGATGATCTTCGGCTTATCGAGCCCTTTCCTGTCCCTCAGGCTTATCAGCCTCTCTATATTTTCATTCACCAGGGAGAAGTCGGAACCGAGCTTTATCCTGTTATAGGTCTCTTCTTCTACGGCGTCTATGGAACATATCAGGGTGTCGAGGCCGCTCCCCAATACCTTATTGGCCATCTCCTCATCTATCAGCGTGCAGTTCGTATTGATCCTGATATCGACGACCCCTTTATATTTCGCGTATTTGATCATCTCTATAAGGTGAGGGTGCAGGAATGACTCCCCCAGCCAGTGAGGGCTCATAGCGTAAAGCCCGTACCGGGAGCCTTCGTCTATTATCTTTTTAAAGAGTTCGACGTCGATATCTCCGATGTCCGTCCTCCTCGAATGCCTGACGCAGTGCGAACACATCAGGTTGCACCTGCCGCTCACCTCGATATCGAGCTGGAGCGGGAAATCGGAGACCTTATAATTCACGGGGTTCTCCTCCCACTCTCTCCTGTATTCCAGGAACCTGGGATCGTATTCCGCCCTGGCCCTGGGACGGCTGTCGTTCCCTATGATATCCCAGTGGTACGGGTATATTAAAGGCTTGATCTTCTGAGACATTTTATATTACCCTCCAAAAAGAGTTATCAGGCATATGCCGGCGTAGATGACGACCGACGATGAAAGACGTATCAATTTATTCTTCTCATTCAACACCGTTATCCCGAGGAGCACGCCGAATACTACGCTCACCTGCCTTATCGTGACTATATAAGTGACACGCTCCATGGTGAATGCCATCAGTATCAGGAGATATCCGAACAGGCTTACAAAACCCGTCAGGATTATCTTCATCTTATTGGTACGCCACTCCGATACCAGTTCGGCCTTGCTGCTATTCCTGAAGACGAAAGGCGCATGGAAGAGCACGCTGAACGAATATATCAGATATAGATAGATGAAAGGGTTCAGATACGACACGCCCTTATCATCTATGACCGAATATAGAGCGGTGATGACGGCCACTACCCATGCCATCCTCACCGGATAGTTCTTGAACCTGAATATCGCCTGCAGGGTGTTCTTCAGGTCTCTCCTGTCCAGCTGGATCGATAGCGTCCCGGCTATCACCAGCAGGATCCCCATGATGCCGAGGAGCGTCATCCGCTCATGCGATACAAAATAGGACCAGAATATCAGTATTATCGGCGTGCACCTCGTTATCGGATAGACGATCGAGATGTCGCCGTCTGTCAAACTCTCGCCCAGGGCTATATAGTAGAAGCAATGGACCAACCCGCTCGCGACTGCGAGCCCCACGCCGTACCAGTTCAGGGAATAGCGCACCAGGCAGTACACGAAGACCGGAAAGAAGAGCGTTATCCCGCTTATCCTGTAGAGCCATATAAAATTATGTTTGTTCGTCCCCGTCTTCGTAAAGAGCTCCCTTACGGCATGCAGAAATGCCGACAGGAGGACCAGGGATAACGCTATAGAATCCATCAGAATACGATCGTCTTTATCGTTGTCATCTCATTTATGGCGAACCTGACCCCCTCGCGGCCCAGGCCGCTGGCCTTCACTCCGCCGAAAGGTATGGCCGGAGAATCGAACTGGGGACCGTTATTTATTATGACCGATCCGACCCGCAGCTCTCTTGCCGCATAGAAGGCCTTCTCCAGGTCTTTGGTGAATATGCCCGTCTGAAGCCCGTATTCGGTGGAGTTCACATAACCGACGGCATCTTCAATATCTTTTATCGTCACGACCGGCGCGCACGGCCCGAACGTCTCTTTCGCGACTATGTCGGAATCACGCCGCACGCCGGTAAGGACGGCCGGTGTGATCTGGGCCCTCACCCTCTTCCCCCCGCATACAAGGCGCGCCCCGTCCTTCACGGCGTCTTTGATCCGTTTCTCGATCACCGATGCCGCCTCTTCGGATATGAGAGTCCCTATATCCGTATCCTCCGAGCGCGGATCCCCGACCTTCAACTTCACGGTCTGGGCCTTAAGGGCCTCGACGAACGCCTTCTCGATCCCTTTTTGCACCAGTATCCTCTTGATGCCGCGGCAGGACTGTCCGGCATTGCCATATGAGCCCGCTACAGCCGTCGTTACCGCCTTCTTGAGATCGGCATCGTCCATTATTATCAATGCGCCGTTATCACCCAGCTCAAAAGTCGTCTTAACCATACCGGCCGCCCCGGCGATATGTTCTCCCACCTCCCTGCTCCCCGTAAAGGTTATCATATCGATATAAGGGGAGGATACGAGCGCGTCGCCTATTTCGCCGGGATGCCCCGTGACTACCGATACCATCCTGGCCGGGAGACCGTTATCTATAAGCGCCCTGACGAATTTGATCGCCGTGAGAGGCGTCTTTTCAGACGGCTTCAATATTACGCTGTTATTGGCCGCGATCGCAGGGGCCAATTTAACGACTACCTGGTTCAGGGGTCTATTGAACGGCGTGATGGCCAGGACCAGGCCCACGGGTTCGCGCATAGTGACGGCGAGGTTCCGCTTCGCGGACTCGGATATATCGGTGAAGATCGACTCTCCGGTGATCCTCTTCGCCTCTTCCGCCGCAACGGTCAATATATTTACCGCCCTGGCCACTTCCTTCTTCGCATCTTTTACGCACATCCCCGACTCGCCTGAGATGGAAGCGGCATAGTCGCCGGCCTTCTTTTCAAGCTCGTCTGCCGTGCGCATAAGGATCAGCGATCTTTCGTAAGCGCTCAATCCGGGGCGATATCCTTTGGCATCCTTTGCCGCCGCCTTAACATCTTCCTTCGTCGCCAGAGATACGGCGCCTGCGACCTTCCCGTCATACGGGTTCTTTATGGATAATTTGCGGTCCGTCTCCACCCATTTTCCTTTTATCAGCATCGGCTGTAACCCTCCAGGCAATATGCCTTTTGAACTATCGATCTGAATATCTCCGTATCGGTCTTCCCCAGGTCCTTATAATGCTCTACGATCTTCGGCTCAAGGGAAGTGAGCCCTGAACCGTGCTGGCCCCTCAGTTTGGCATTGAAGAGTGTAAAGAAAGGCAGCTCGGATTCGCCGACTGCATACATCCCCGCCACCATGAGAGGCAGTTTCCAGAAGAGCTTCTCTACTTCGTGCACTATCGCCCTGTCGGCGCCGGCCGGGTGGCTGCCGCCTGAATCGAGATAGCCGGTGAGGCAGCTGTGTATCTTCGCGAACTGTTCAGGCCAGGCGCTCTTCGGGCCGGCCCTCTTATCCATGAGGGCTAATAGCGTTTCTGCGTTCTCGACGCTTATCGTGAGCCATTTGGGATCTATCCCGAGGCAGTATTCGCAGACGTTCGTCTCGAGGAACGGAAAACGCGCCTCGATGGGCCCGCGGTTCATGAATATTATCGAGGCGCGGCGCATCATATTCTCATATATGGCATTGATGAAGATGAGCCGGCTCTTATGATTGACCTGCACCTTATGGCTCGCGTCGAGCTCCTTCCAGGAGTCATATGCGCCCAGGAGCTCGTCCACACCATGGCCTCCTATAGTGACCTTGAACCCGTCCTTACGCATCTCGGGGGCGAGGTAGTAATATATAGGAAGAGGGTATACGCTGAGCGCCTTTATCTTCCTCATCTCGAATATCTCTATTATATCTGCGATATCCCTGACCACCTGGTCGCCGGATGCCCTGACCTCTTTCAACCGGAGTCCCATCGTCTTCAGCCCCTCGGCGGCTATCTTCGCCCGAGCCACATCCGGGGAGTCGTAACCGTCTATCGCGAAGACATAGGAGGTCGGCTGATAATTGACATTCTTGAAGTCAATATTGGAGAGGACATACCAGGTCGTAAGCAGGCTGTCTATCCCGCCCGAGAGCATGGTGCATATGGGCACATCCCCCATCGTCCTGTGCATGGCGGAACGCTTCAGCAATTTGTGGAGCTCCTCCCCGACCTTCAGAAGAGGCAGGGATCTCTTGATCGGCCTGGGCTTGTAATATTGTTCCAGTGTCAATTCAAAAGTATCCAGGTCGAGTATCGCCATGTAGCCCGGCACCAGCTCCACCGGCTTCGCCAGGTCCATCCAGGAAAGCGGGCGGAACCCCTTCAGCTCGCTCGAAAATATGAAGACCCTCTTGTCGCGGTCGTAATAATAGAATAAGGGCAGGCGGCCCGGCCAGTCGCGCGTGATCACGAGCTTCCTCTTATTCTCATCGTGGATGGCGATGGCGAACATGGAATCTATCTCCCTATTCTTCACGAAATCCTTGCCGGAATGCTCGTATGCCTTTAAGAAGACCTCCGTATCGCCTTCCGTATGGAATGTCTTTCCTTTTTTGGTGAGATCATCCCGTATATCCCTGAAATTGTAAAGCTCCCCGTTGAAGACAAGGTGTATCTTCCCGTCGTCCGAATCGTACGGCTGGTCCGATTCGCCCGGCGCGACATCATGCTTCCACGACTCCTTGACGAGGTGGCGGCGGCTTCCCACGACCACGCCGCCCGACTCCTTCACCGTGATGCCGTCATTCCCGCGTTTTATACAAAGAAGGCACTCGTACGCCTCTTCCCTGGTCAAACCTATGCCTCCGACTATTCCGCACATGTTTTACTCCACCTCTTTTCCAGTTCTCTCCACAACGTTTCAAGCATCTCATCCGGGGAGGTCCTGCCGCTGTCGAGCACGACGTCCGCGTTCTTCGGATCCTCATAAGGTATGTCGAGGCCCAGGACGTTCTTCGCCTGCCCTTTTAAGACGGGCGAATAGACATTCTTGGTGTCCCGCGCCATACAGGTCTCGAGGTCGCATTTAAGGTACACCTCGAAGTAACCTTTAAGCCCTTTCCTGCATCTGGCGCGGTCGTCTTCGAACGGATGTATTATGGCGACGACCGGCAATACGCCACCCCCGGAGATGAGGCGTGCCAGGCGCTCTACCCGCCGGGTCTGTTTACGTCTCGATTCTACGTCATAACCCAGCCGCTCTTCGAAGAGGTCGCGTATCTGATCTCCATCCAGTAGGATGTTCGGACGCCCATTCTCCCATAACCGCTTGGACAAAAGACGCGCCAGCGTCGTCTTTCCTGAAGACGAAAGCCCTATTATCCAGATGCTTCCCGCATTTCCTGTCTTCTTAAGGTCCATAATTGCTCTTGTAAGCTCAATGTTTAAAATGCCTGCACCCTGTAGTCACCATGCTCATCCCGTATCTATCGCACGTCTCTATTATCCTCGGGTCGGCCTTGTCCCCTCCCTGGTGGATTATGGCCGTTATTCCGGCCTCATGAGCATACTCTATGCTGTCGGCCCGCGAAAAACGCGCGTCGCTCGCCATGGTCGCGCCCCTTGCCCTCTCCCCGGCCTTCCGCAGGGCTATTGCCGCCGCCTCTTCCCTGAGTATCTGTCCGGTCGCGATGCCGACCGTCTTCGTGCCTTTGGATATGACTATGGCGTTCGACTTCGTATATTTCGCTATCTTGTTCCCGAATATGAGCGAGCTCTCTTCCTCTGCGGAAGGCGCCCTCTTCGTCACCACCTGTAGCCCCTTTTCGCCGATCAGCTTCAGGTCCGTGTCCTGGACAAGGAAACCTCCGATGACCTTCTTATAATCCATCTCTTTGTCGCTCCCATCCTTCAGTTTAGGGAGCTCGAACATCACAAGGTCATCTTTCGCGGAAAATATATCGATCGTATCCCTGTCGAAATAAGGGGCTATCACCGACTCGATGCGCACGGATCTCGTCTCATCCATGATGAGCCCGGCCAGGGCCCTGTCGACCCTGCCGTTCACAACGACCGTTGTGCCGAAAAGCCCCTGCCTGTCGCAGTCCAATGCCTCCGTGAAGGCGGCCGATATGGAATCTGCCGATGATGCGCCGCACGGGTTGGTGTGCTTCACAAAGATGACGGTGGGCAGGTCGAAGACCTTTATCATCTCGATGGCCGTATTAGCGTCTATAAGGATGTTGGAGGAGACCTCCCTGCCGCGCAGTTTTCTGGCATCGCATATCCCGGTGCCGTTGGAGGACGGGTCCCTGTAAAGCGCCGCCTTCTGGTGATGGTTCTCACCCATATACACGTCGTAGACCTTTTCCAGCTCCAGCTTCATTACCCGCGGGAATTTCTCCCTGCCCTCTCTTTTGACCGGGACCTTATTCGCCGCGGCATCTTTGACCCTTGCCATCGATAGTCTCCTTATCCAGTTATAGCCGGTTCCTGCCGGTCGCGTCCTGATTGTGGTGTATCCCCAGCTTGCGCCTCGTCTGCCTGCGGTGTTCGTTCAGCTTCTCGACCGTCGTCAGGTACATCTCGGCTACCTTCGCCGTCTTCTCCGGCGTGCTGAAGTTTATCCTGTCCCACTCATAGGCGCGCACGATCTTGAGCTCGAACGGCGTGAATTCGTCCGTAGTTATGAACCCCTCCCCGTAACCGAAGAAGCCGTCGTCCAGGAATGAAAAGTTGGCAGGCAGGAGCCCCTTCTCTTTCGCGATCCTGTAGAGGTCTGTGCCGGGCTGCGGGGTGGCGATATGAAAATGGGTGACATCGAACTGCATCTTTTCCGCGAACCTGAAGGTCTCCAGTATCTCATCCCACGTCTCCCCGGGAAGGCCTATCACGAAATTGGCCCCTATATCCATCCCTGCATCACGGCACATCTTGACCACTTTAGGGATGAGGTCGAGCTTGAACGGCTTCCTGATTATCTTCGTCAGTACCCTGGTGTTGCCGGATTCGACCGAGATTATTATCTTCGAGCAACCGCTCCGCTTCATCATCGCGAGAAGTTCCGGATCGAGATGCCATGCCGATACGTTCGCGTGGTGCCAGGTAAGCTTCGGGTTCTTCTTCCTGCGCTCTATGATCCCCTCTATTATCTTCTCAACGCGTTTCCTGTCATACAGGAAGAGGTCGTCTATAAAGATGAAATGGTTTATGTCGTATTTCGCCATGAGCCAGTCCATATCGCTCAAGACCTTCTCTGCCGAATAGAAAAGGAGGCCCCTTCCCTGCAGCACCTTGTTGGCGCAGAAGACGCAGTTGTGCGGGCACCCGCGGGAGGTCATCATGGAGAACGTCTTCCCCCGCCCGTTCGCCATGAAATCCATGTGGACCTGATCAAGGTAAGGCGAAAGGTCCATATAGGAATAGTCGGTGTCTCTCAATTCCGCGAGGCGCATATCATCGGCCGTTATGGGGTTTATGCGGACATTGCCATCCCCGCCCCTGTACGCGATGCCCTTCGTATCCTTTGCGGCCTTATCGTTGCCGCCGAGCGTGATCTTCATGAACTCATTCAACCGTGTCTCTGCCGGGCCTATGAATACGTAAGAGAGATTTTTGTCCCTCTCCATCGCCTCTTTGGGAAGGAGCGTAGGATAGGACCCTCCCAATATGGTCAATATGCCCGGGAAGAGAGAGCGGGCTATCGCGAATATCGCGTGGAACTGCCTCGAATATTCCATCGAGACGCCGGAGACCAGTACCGCGTCCGGCTTAAGGTCGCGCAACTTATTTTTTACCGCTTCCTCGGACATGTCTTTGCCGTTCGCGTCCAGGATGCTGAAGTCGTACTCATCCTTCAGCAGGGCCGTTATGACGAACGCGCAATTGTTGGCTATCATCCACGGCCGTTTCCCGTACCACCTGGTATTGGGTATCACCAGGACCACTCTCTTCTTCATAGACGAATCAATGCCCATGCCTCTTCTCCGCCTTTCGCTGTATATGCATCACCCGATAAGGGGCGGTAAAAAATTACTGCCCGACCGCCTTCTGTACAATGCCCTGTAATATATGCCCCACCGTTTAAATACCAGGACGGGCAGCGCGAATATCGACACCCAGAAACGGCAGTAACGGCATATCACATAAAGTATCCGGGACGGCACCTTCTCGTACCATCTCTCTTTCCACAGATCGAACCTCTCATATGTCCATTTATAATAGTACGCGGCATTCTGGGTGTAGTCCTTACGGCTTGCCTTATCCTTCCCCTCGCGGTATGCGGCGCGCAGGAAGCGGATGTGCGAGACGGGGTTAAGATAAAAGATAAGGTCGCGCATCTCTATGCCCGAAGGCCGGAGGATCGCCAGGGAGAGCAGCATCCGGTTCCATACGGAATCGTTCCTGTAATATAGCGGGTCGTAACCATATTTAAGGCACAGGTCTAAGGATATCCCCTCGAATACGAATATCTCTATCTTCGGATGGATCTTCTGCCAATCCTTAGACAGGACCCTCTTATATGTGCCTGTGACGGCCGGCATATTATATATCTCGTGACCCCACCACGGCTTTCCGTCGAAAGTCGTCGTGAGCATCGAATCCGAAAACCCTATGTCCAGCACCCGGGAGACGCTCTTCATCACGCCCTCCAGTTTCAGCGCCAGGTCCTCGTGCCTTATAAAATATATGCGCCCCGGTTTCGCCACCGACTTCAGCTCGCGCATCCTGTCGAAGACGTGCCTGTTCAGATTATATGACGCATCGGCCCTGTATATCATGCAGTCCGTTTCGTTAAGTTTCACCCTGTCCACTTTCAGCAGGAGGTCATGGATACGGTGTATCTTGGACCTGGGGTCCCGGACCATCCCCAGGATGACGGCATCCGGAAAGTCGGCCATGAACTCTTTCAGGTACTCGTAAACATGATGGTGCCACAGGAGGACCGATTTTTTCGATATATCCTCGCCCTTGCAGAGCGCATAGGCATAATGGACCGCGAGGAAGAATGTCCTGCGTTCCACCTTCTGCCCCGCGAGCATATAGGCAAGATAAGACCTGAAGGCCGTTTCGTCGATCTCTATATGCTCGTCCTTGTTCTCACCCAGCGTCTCCAGGCCGCTCAGGCCCGGTATCCTCCGCGAGTCGATCACGGAGGCGTGCTTGACGCAAAACTTCTCTATTATGGCTTTCCACGTCCAGTCGGCGGCAAGCTCTTTTTTCCATGTGTCCCAGTGCGGGTAGAAATAGAGCATGGGATAGGCGGGTATATTGTACAGGGCCGGATGGCCGTCCAGGTAACTCTGGAAGAGCTTGGACCCTCCGTCATTGGCTGATATGAGACAGACCGGCCTCGGCACCATGAAATCGGTAAATCGTGGCGCTACCATCTGTCTCCTGGTCCTATCTGTGATCATCTGCGTTCTCTCTGTGATAATCTGCGTAAAAACGCGTTTATCCCTTCGGCATCCCCATAATCCGGCGACCACGGCGCAAGTTCGCTCTCGTTCCTTATAAAAGGTCCGCGCGTTGTCTCATGTACTATGACAAATTCCGTGTTCGGCACCACCGTATGCCAGAGCTCATCGGCCATCCTGTAAAAGAACGTCAGGCCGCTTCCTGCGGGCCCCATCTCCACTCTCCTCATAACCTTACCCCGCCTGTCGAAGAGGGCTACGGTCATCCTGCCTTCGATGACGTGGAACGATTCGCTCTTATCGCTATGCCTGTGCGGCCTCGCATAGGACCCCTTGCAGAAGGCGATCACCATCTCGTGCACCTTATCGGCGTGGTCCTTATGCAGGCAGAGGCGCGCCCTCTTCAGGTCCGACTTAGCGGCCTCTTTCTTCAGGCGGCGGATATCTTCATCTCTGATCTCTATTATCCCGCTTTTACAGAATGTTACCGGCCCCTTACCTGCCTTCATCGAAAAATCTCCTGATAGCCCGGGCCACATATATGACATCGCTATCTTTCATCTTCTCGTGGCACGGTATACACAATACCTCTTTGACGAGCCGTTTGGCGTTAGGGACACGGCTCTTAACCGCATACCGGAATGCCGGTTGTCCGCACATGAGATACGGGTGCTGTATCTTCGTCTCTATCCCGCAGGATGCAAGGAACGACCTGAGCGCATCCCTCTTCCCGGTCCTTATCGTATATGTATAGTAGACGTCCCTTTCGCCGGATCTCTCTTTCGGCAGGTCCACCACACCTTTCAATAGATGAGCGTACCGGGCCGCTATATTGCGCCTCCGCCGTATCACATCATTCACCCCGGGCAGGCGCTTTAGCAGTATCGCCGCCTGTATCGTGTCCAGCCGCCCGTTGAGGGACGATTCTATGCATCTCTCTTTATTGACCGTACCGTTATAGCGCAGTATGATGAGCCGCTCATAGATATCTTTCCGGTCGGTGACCACTATACCTGCCTCGCCGCATGCGGCGAAGACCTTCATCGGATTCAAGCTGAAACAGCCGGCGTCGCCGAATGAACCCGCCATACGGCCGCGATAAAGGGCGCCGAATGCCTGCGAGGCATCTTCTATTATGAGGAGACCGTGCCGTTTCGCTATCTTCAAAAGCCATGGCATATCGCAGACCTTGCCGGTGTAATGTACGGGCATGATCGCCTTCGTCCGGGACGTGATCAATTTTTCTACGCTGTCCGGGTCTATATTGAGATCGTCCCGTATGTCCGCGAATACTGCCCTTGCGCCTGTCAGGGCGACGGCATTGGCTGTAGCTATCCAGGAGAGCGCCGTCGTTATCACTTCATCCCCGGGCCCTATCCCTAAACTCTTCAGCGTCAGGAAGAGCGCGTCCGTGCCTGAATTGACGCCTACGGCATACTTCCGGCCGCAACGGGATGCGATCTTCCGCTCGAGCGTCTCCACTTCAGGGCCGTTTATGATACGGCCGTGGAAGAGCACACCCCTGACTGCGCCGATGATCTCTTTTCGGTCCCTTGCACTTTCCACCCTGAGGTCCAGGAAAGGTATCTTTCTATTCATGGGACGAGTCCTATGACAAAGTAGTACCAGGCCATCTTCGGGAAGCCGGTATGGACCATCTCGTCGTTCATGGAGAATGCGAGCGTCCTCCCGAAATAGTTCTCGACCAGGTCCGTGAGCTCCTTCTGGTCATAGCACTTCACATGGGATGCCCTGCTCACCGCGCTCTGGAACTTATATGAGTATATGCTCGGGGTCCCGATTATGGCCATGCCCGTCGGCTTCAGATGTCCGGCCATCTTGGATATCAGCCGTTTTGCCTGGGGTGCGGTCATATGTTCTATAACGTCCATGGCGACGACCACGTCATACTTGCCGGACGGACTATAGTCGAAGAAGTCCTCCTTCAGGAATGTCACGTTCTTACGCCGGTTTATCTTCCGCGCCGCCTTGAGCTCGTACTCCTTCAGCTCGAGGCCGGTGACCTTGGCGCTATGCTGCCCGAGGAATATCGTCCCGAGACCGGAACCGCACCCTACCTCAAGGACCGTATCGGTCTTCTTGATGAGCCGGGCGACGAACTTATAACGCGCCAGGCGGATCAGGAATTGGAGAAGGTTATCATGGACGAAGTGGCCGTACTCCTGGGAGAGCGTGACCTCCGGATAATCCTCGTACTCCTCCACCACGAGCCGCTCAAAGAGTTTCGCCTTCTTATTGTACTTGTCTATGTCTATCTTGCCCACGGGGTCACTCCCTTCCTTTCCTTTAATATATTTGCGGAGTCCGCGTCATCCAGTGGACGAACCTGTTGGCATCGTCCTTCTCTGCCTTCCTGTAGAGATACATCATGAGCTCATAGGGTCTCGTATCGTTCCTCAATACGACCCTGCGCGTCAGGGTGTAGCAGAAGTCCAGCAAACGCGCGGGGTCTACGTACAATTTGTCCTTGTCCTGATAGTCGACCCTTCCGGAGAAGACGTCGAACGCAAGGGCGCCTCTCGTCAAAGAGAACATCTTCTTCACCATAGCCTGCATATACTCTACAGGATCACCGTTAGTGGGCCGCAACTGGACCGTGGCGGCGCAAAAGACATAATCGTATTGTTCATCAAAACGTTCCGTCAGGATGTCCTTACACAGGAAGTTGTCTTTCGGCAACCTCTTTTGAGACGCCTTTATCATGTCCGGGTTGATGTCTATACCCGTATATTTTCCCTTCCACCCGTAGCTCCTGAGGTAGTCGCAAAGGAACCCCAGGCCGCACCCAACATCGAGGAGAGAGCTCTCCTTTGCCATCGGCTCTATGTCCGCCAGGAGGGCATACCTGTCCGTCTGCTGCCTGTCGGACCTGTATACGAGCGCCTCCTTCGTCGGACCGTACTCTTTCAGGCGGCCGGAATAGTAGGTGTTCATCTCCCGCTTACTTTTTTCGTCCATGGGCTTCTTCCTTTCATCTCTTTTTTTATACAAAAGCAAGGTGCTCGTTATCCGCGTCGAGATATTCCAATATCATCTTATTCTTTTCGTTCGCGACACAGTGGTGGTTGCAGTGGATAGACGGGTTTATCTTAAAGAACGCGTTCTTATCCGAGAACCAGAAATCCCTGAACCGGCAATCTCTTATGGAACCGATAAGACCCTCTTCCAGGTTGTACGCCTTGTCCTGGCACGGGTATATGTTAAGGTCTGCCCCTATCACCGGCAGTATCTGGAGATACGGGCACCATGTATGGGCTTTCCTGAACTTTTCATCGAGCTCATGGTACGAGTCGTTTATCTCAAAAGTCCCGTCCGCAAGGTCGCCCGCCGCCTTCCTAATCTCCTCTTTGACCTTATCGAATATCGGCCTGTGATATAAGTTATTCTCGGCGCCGTCATTACTCGTTATGCACGGGGAGGCCTTCACGCTGTCGACGCCTATATCTTTCAAGAGCTTCATAAATCCGTAGAGATGGCCTGCGTTCGTCTTATCGATTATTATGCTCACGCCCAGATAGCATCCGCCTCCGAGCTTCTTGAATCCCTTCATATTCTTTATCACTTTTGCGAATTCGCCTTCAGGGACGCCCCTATACGAAGAATAACTTTTGTCATCCCACCCGTCCATGGATACCCTGAGCCATGTGCCTCTCGAGGAGAATACCTCGGCCGTCTCCCCCGTCAGCCGGGAACCGTTCGTTAAGGCGGCGAACTTTACGGCTGTCCCGGATATCTTCTTTACCGCCTTGAGGAGGTACGGGTAGCAGAACGGGTCCCCTCCGCCCGAGAAGGTGACCGCCTTCACACCCATCCCGGCTATGTCGTCGATCATCTCCATCATCTTTGCTTCCGGTATGTGGTCCGTCTTGACCATATCCTTCCCGAGCTGAAGATCATCGGCCCTATACGCGCAGTAACTGCAGTTATGGCCGCAGACGTTCGTCGGCTTTATCCTTATATGAAGGGGCGCCATTATCTTATCCGCGCTCAAGGGAAGAGAATCGAGCTTATCCTTGAAGTGGAATATCTTCGTGCGCGTGTAGAGGAGCCCCTTCTTCCGCGCGCGCTTCCCTTTACTCGCCTTTTCCTTATTCAAAGTATATGAACTCATAGTCCCCGCTGTATCCGGATCTGTCGAATAACCATACCCACGATGCCGGACTGAAAAACGCCTCGCACGTCAATGCCCAGCACTGCAGGTTGAACAGCTCCGCTTCGTTCCTGTAGCTCTCAACGGCTACGTATTTATCCCTGCCTACCCTCTCGATCTCCTTCAGGGCCGGCGCCAGATCCTTCACCTGCAGGTTGTGAAGGGTCGTTATCGATATCACAAGGTCAAACTCCTTATCCTTGAACGGGTATAGCTCTTCGGCCCTGTGGACGAATAGCTCGCCCCTTATCTCCTCTTTTGCATTCTCTATCGCGTATCTGGATATGTCGAATCCGGCGATCCTGGAACCGGGGAGGAGCCGTTTGAGCTCATAGAGCAGAAAACCCTTGCCGCATCCGACGTCGAGGATCTTCGCGTCCTTCTGGAGACGATAGTGCTTTATCATCTCCTCTGCCACCGCCTTCCACCTGCCGTCGTACCTGTAGCCGCCGTACCCGTATCGCCTGTCGCCGTCCCAGTAATCCTTGCCGTACTCTTTGGCGACCTTCATGCAATGGACCTTATCGTCGGTCATCCTGCCGACATAATCC
Source organism: Candidatus Omnitrophota bacterium (assembly GCA_041650805.1). Lineage (NCBI taxonomy): Bacteria > Pseudomonadati > Candidatus Omnitrophota > Candidatus Omnitrophota bacterium. The sequence goes on from JBAZKM010000009.1 coordinate 62,186, forward strand.
CTCTTCGTCTTCTTATGTAACGGCGTTATGAAATTCACCGGTTTTCCCATATTCACCGCCCCAGTAGTTTCTTCGCCGCGCGTACGATATCCGTCTTTGAGAGGCCATTCATCTCTTTCATCTCCTGATATGTCCCGTATCCGGATGGGAATACCCCTTCCAGTCCCAGCCGTTTAAATTTAAAGGAAGGGTCTTTCCCCTCTTCCAATACGGTCTCCGCCACTATACTACCGAGGCCGCCGAGTATCGTATGCTCCTCTACGGTCAGTATCGCACCCGTCTCGGCCGCCGCTTTGAGGATGATCGCCTTATCGATCGGCTTTACGGTATGTATATTTATCACCCTGGCGGAGATACCGCCTCTCTTCAATTCTTCCGCTGCCTGAAGGACATCATGTACTATACCGCCTGTAGCGATGATGGCTATATCGTCCCCGTCCCTCAGCGTGACCCCCCGGCCCGGTTTGAAACCATATGCCTTATCATATATCTTTGGCGTGCCTCCTGTGGCAAGGCGTATATATACAGGCCCGTCTATCCCGGCTGCCGCAGAGGTCACTTCCCTGGCCTCAATAGGATCGGCCGGAGAGAATATCGTCATCTCCGGGAGGGACCGCATGATAGATATATCCTTCGTCGCCTGATGCGTTGGGCCCAGCGTGCTGTATACAAAACCGACGCCTATCCCGACCAGCTTCACGTTCATCTTCTGGAGGCAGACGTCATTCCTTATCTGCTCAAAAGCCCTCATTGTGAGGAAGCAGGCGATGGTGTACGCGAACGGTATCTTCCCACATGCGGCCAGGCCTGCGGCGACGCTCACCATATTCGCCTCCGAGATACCGAAGTTCAAAAATTGGCCGGGCAGCTCCTCCCTGTACCTGTCATAGACGATCGCGCCGTTGTCCGCCACAAGGGAGAGTATCCGCTTATCCTTTTTAGCCAGTTCGTAAAGAGCGGCCACGTATGCGTTCCTCATTGCCGGGGCCCCTCAAGCGTATCCATCTCAAGCTCTCTGCATATCATCTCGGTCTCTTTCCTGTCGGGCAGGCGGAAGTGCCAGATCGGCACGTTCTCCATGAAGGAGACACCCTTACCCTTTACCGTATGCGCTATTACCAGATTCGGCTTTCCCCTGACGAACGGCACTGACGCGAACGTCTTTCGGAGTTCAGGTATATTATGTCCGTCCACTTCTTTCACCGCCCAACCGAAGGCCTTCCACTTATCGGCCAGGGGCTCGAGCGATATTATATTCTCTATCCTGTCCATCGCCTGCAGTTTATTGTAATCGATGATGACGGTAAGGTTATCGAGCTTATGCTGCGGCGCGAATAACGCCGCCTCCCATACCGATCCCTCCTGGCATTCCCCGTCGCCCAGTAGTACAAATACCCTGTAATCCTTCTTATCCATCTTCGCCGCGAGCGCCATCCCCATCCCGAACGGGAAGCCGTGTCCCAGGGCCCCGGTAGATGCCTCGACCCCGGGCACCTTGTGCATATCGGGGTGTCCCCCCAGGATGGTGCCGCGCCTTCCGAATGTATCGAGATGGCTCTTATCAAAAAATCCGCTGTCCGCAAGGACCGCGTATAGCGCAACGCCTGCATGGCCTTTGCTCAGTATGAACCTGTCCCTCGCGGGGTCCTTCGGCCTTTTAGTATCTATCTTCAGGATGCCGTTATAAAGGACCGTGAGTATCTCTACTATCGAAAGCGAGGCGGGTATGTGGCCGCCGCCGCCTTTACAGATCGTCTTTATTATGACCTGCCTGATATCCCTTGCCCTGGTCCTGAGGTCCGCCGTATTCATCGTTCTCATTTAAGTTTTATCGCCTGCATCGTCTTTATATTATAGTAACGTATATCGGTCATCGGCTCGGGTATCCTGCCGTCGGCGAACGCCTCCTTCAGGTCCGTTATCGCGTCTTTTATCGTGCGGCGCGCGGAGAAACCGAGCTCGCGCATTATCTTCTCGGAAGATATGTGATAGGACCTGTTATCGTCGGTCGGCTCCGTCACTATCTCAAGCTTTTCGTCCTTTACGACATTCGTGACTATCCTGGCTATATCCTTCACCTTCTGGTTCTCGAACCCCGCGTTGAATACCTTGCCGGCGATCTTCTCTTTGGGATATTCGAGCGTCTTCACATACAGGTCGGTGACATCGTCGATATGTATATTGGGCCTCTTCTGTTCTCCGCCGAATACGGTGATCCTCCTTTTGTTGACGGCATGGTTGGTCAGTATATTCACCGTGAGGTCGAGCCGCTGGCGCGGAGAATAGCCGCAGACGGTCGCCGGGCGCAGGACGAGGACGGTGAAGCCGCTGTCATGCGCCTTCAGGAGGTACTCCTCGCACATCGCCTTATATTTCGAATAGTCGGTCAAAGGTTCAAGGGGCAGGTCTTCCGTCACGTTCTCCTGGGCCTTTACCCCGTAAACGCTGGAAGACGACGCGAAGACGAACCTCTTGACCAAAGCTTTCTTGGCGGAATCTATAAGAGCCAGTGTTGCATCATAATTTATGCTCTTCCCGAGCGCCGGGTCCAGCTCAAAGCTCGGGTCATTAGATATGCACGCCAGGTGTATCACGGCGTCGCAGCCGGCGAGCGCCTTTTCGACGAGCCCCCTGTCCCGTATATCGCCCTTTATCTCTTCAAGGTTCGGGTTATCCCCGACCGCCTTCAGGACGTCTTTCCCGTAAATATAGAGGTCCAGCACCCTGACGTGATACCCCCTGTCGAGGAGCTTGGGGACCAGCACCGCCCCCACGTAACCTGCGCCTCCCGTGACCAGGACGTTCTTTATGATCTCTCTCATGGCTTCATCTTCCCGCAGGGCTCGGCTCGAGCGCCTTACCCATTATCTTGTCTATCTCCTTCATGACCGTCTCCGGCTTTATAAGCTCCATACAATTCTCTTTATAATGGATGCACTTATTGACACGGCACGGGAACTCTTCGCACTTCAGGTCTTCCGGATGCACTATGGAGCCCAGGCCGTACAGGTAATTTTCCCCGTGCGGGGTGGGACCGAATAATGCGACCGTCGGCTTCTTCAGGGCGATGGCTACGTGCATCCCGAAAGAGTCGTTCGTAACTACAAGCCTGCAGGAGCTTATCCATTCGAAGTACTTTTCGATGCTCTCCAGTCCCTGCTGCCACGATACGGTATATCTTTTGCCTATGATCGCCTCCAGCTTCTTCCAGGCGTCCATCGGCCATGCCTTGAGAGGCCACTTGTTGCCGACCTCATAGTTGAAACCTATATCGTACTTATTCTTCGACCTGGGCTTATACCCAAGGATGTACTCTTCGCCGTCCCATTTTGCGCCTACCATCTCGAAGAGCCCCTCCTGCCAGTAGGCCGCCGCCTCTTTCTTCTTCTCCGCGTTCCGGCATATATCGAGCACGCTGTGCGACCCGTCATAGGCCTCGGCGTCCCCCGTCTTGGCGTCGAACCTGAACCCGTAACGCCTCCACGCGTTTATCGAATCGGCCAGGGCGCACAGCCCCGGGACCTTCTCCAGGTTGACCACGGTGTCGAAGCTCTCCGACTGTATCTGGAGCACGGAACTTATATTGTATATGAGGATCCTGTCTATGTGCGGATTGCCCTTCAGTATGGGGTACGCCTTCTCGTCCACGAGCCACGTGACGTGGTTATCTTTGTACAGGTTCAGGATCACCGTGGACCTCAGGACGTCGCCGTAACTCGTGACGTTCGATATCTCCGGGGCGAGCGTCTCCGAATACCCCACCTTGATGATCAATACCTTATGTTTCTTCTGCTGCACCATCTTTTCACCTCTTCGTTTTGGAGAACTGTATGTCCACAGACGTGTAACCGTACTCCTGATTGTGGTTCGTCTTTACCTTTACGTCGCATTCGCTGCACAGGCCGTAATTGTCGCAACCGAGATGCCCGGCCGGGAAGGCGAACTCCGGGTCCATGATATTGCCCAGCGCCGAGGCCCGGCGGTTAAAATAGAGGTCCGAGTGGCAGCGGTATATATTCCCGTCCGGGGCTATCGGGACTACCGTATTCCTGCAAAATACCTTCTTCCCCTTACGCGTGCCTGCCGAGGCATCGGGGTAGAGGAAAGTGCCGTATACTTTTCCCTCCCAGTTCCCGAGAAATTCCTTAGGCCTGACCTCGACGCCGAACCTCTCCGCATACTCTCGTATAGAAGCTATCTCTTCCGTGCAGGAAGGATCGGTCAGGTAATATAGCCCGATCTTCAATATCGTCTTCAGCTCGGCGATGCGCCCGATCAGCTCCTTATAGTCGTTCTGCCCCTTATGATAGCTCACCCTTATGGTCGGATACGGGGCAGGGCGCCTGTTCCACTCGAGCGTCTTAAGCTCCTCGAATCTTTTCTTATCCAGAAAACCCGGTAGCGCGGTCAGCACATCCATCTTGTGGCGGACGCCTTCGAGTATCTGCCATATCCCATCGTACAGGAACGGCTCTCCCCCCTGAAGCGTTATCGGGATGCCTTCCGGCAATTCGAGCCGGTTCAGGGCCCCTATCCACTCACCGGGGCCAAGGGTCCGTATCGCGTTCTTCCCGAATGGAGAACCGTGGTGCTTCGTGATACAGTAAGGGCAAGACAGGTGGCACCTGTCCGTGAGATAGACGCCCACATAATCATAATCTTTAGGTATAGTTATAGGTTTCATGTTCATTGTTATAATAATCTGTATATTATATGGTATATACCGCCATTTTTCAACCCGCGTCTCTAGCGCGAGGCGCCGGAGAGGTCCATGTCACTGTCGGCAAAGGTCAGGAACCAGTTCTCCTTCCTGCCGGCCAGGTCCATATCTATGCCGCATTCCGCGTTCTCCACTATGAGACGCGGCTTGGAAGGCACCCCGATAAAACCGGACCTAATGAGCGCCTTTTCGAAATTTCTGTGCATCATATTGCACCATATCATCCCTATATCCGGCCTATCCCTGTAATGGTCTATGGCAAAACCCAATAGAGCCATGACCGTATCGGGATCCGAGGCCCCTGCAAAGAGATCGGATATGACACCCACCTTAAGGCCGCGATATTCCCCGTCACGCAGGACTATGTATCCTCTGGTCCTGCCCGTATCGGCCGAGGCTGCCTTGAATATCCCGTAACGCCGGTACGGCTGGTCCACGAACCGCCAGTTCAGATTGGCCATGTCCCTCTTAACGATGACAGGAAAACCGTGTGACACTTCATCCCACAGGCGGTCGAACGATTCATCAAAACGGTCTATCCCGGTTATGGTAATATCTTTCCTGTATCCGCGAACGGCTCTCCATATAACTGACGGCGCGCGAAGGACGCGCACGATCACGGGAGGAAAGACCGCCAGGAACCGGGCAAGGGCCCTGTTCCGCACCTTGAGACGCAGGATATCTTCCCACCTATTGACGGATATATACAAAGGTATCCGGCCCACATCGATGAAACCCATCTTCCTGAATAACCCGTATGAGCTTTCGTTCAACCCGGCGGCCAGGAATATAGCCCCGTTCTCTTTTATATCCCGCATAAGCACCCTGGCCATAAAGGTCCCTATGCCCATATTGCGTACCGTCTGAAGGACTATCATGTCCCTTCCCCAGACGACCGGATAACACCGGTCTTTACATTTCAGTGCGGCCGGGATGATGCCGAGATGGCCGACTATCTTCCCGTCTCGCCTATCCCTGCATAACCAGGCTGTCCTTGCGTCTTTTGCGTTCGGATTTTCGGCGGCGAACCATCTCCAGCGTTTCGTGACCTCATCGCCGTCTTCGAAGTCGGCGGCGTTAAAACGGCCGGCGTACGCGCTTTTGAGAAAATCGAGGACATCGCCGCCGACGTCCGGACCCGCCGGCTCCACCTTATACCTCTTCACCGTCATATCACTCCCCACGCCGCCCTCCGTCGAAGTGGTATCTCTTGGCGCCAAAGCGCTGGTACAGCGCGTACCAGTCATAGGCGCCGGCGAGGTGCTTCGCAAATTCATCTCTCGTATCGAGCCATGAGATGCGGTTCCTGCGCATCAGGAACGGGTCCAGGCCCACGGAGTTACTGCCAAAGATCGCCGTATATGCCCCGGAGAACCCTGCTGCCTTCACCTTCTCTATTACGCCTTTGTTGTAGCTCCCGACGTGGCCGAAGGGATAGGCGAAGAGCCCGGGGGCCTCGCCCAATATATCTGCCAGGCGCTTCCTGGAGCCCGTTATCTCCTCTTCCAGCCGGGCTTCGTCGAGCTGCGTAAGCGCCCTGTGGGTCATGCCGTGGCACCCGAAATCTATTATGCCGGAACGCTTCATATCTTTAACCTCGGAAATGGATAATGCGCGTTCGTCGGCGGACCTGTCACGCAGAAAATCGGCAGTGAGAAAGACGGTTGCGGGAAAATTGTATTTTTTCAGCACCGGGAACGCATTCGTGTAGTTGTCCCTGTACCCGTCGTCGAACGTTATCACTACGGCGCGGGGCGGCATGGTCTTTCCCAGCGTAAGATAGCGGACCGCCTCTCCGGCGCTTATCACATTATATTTATGGTCGGTAAGATATCCCATCTGCCAATCGAAGGCCTCTTTTGAGATCGTCTCTTCGGCCCATTCGTTATCGACGGGCCTGGCGGTGACCGAATGGTAGACGAATGCCCTGAACCCGGCCCCGCTGCCGGCCGCAACCTTCTTCGGGTTATAGAAGAGGTCGCCGATAGAGATCCGCCAGCGTTTCTTCAGGGGTACATCCTTCAGGTCCTTAGCTATCATCGCATCGCCCCCTCTATTACGGCCGACAGTCTCTCCATATAACCGTCGAGAGAATGGCGGGCGGCCGTCTCCATCGCCTTCTCTCTCAGGGAACCTTTGCCTGAGGCCGAGAGAAAATAGTCGATGTGCTTCAAAAATTCCTCTTTCCCCCCGGCGATCTTTATGACATCGCCGTAATCTTTAAGGTCCGGCAGTGAAGTCGATACGACCGGCACGCCGCATGCTATATACTCATAAAATTTGTTGGGCGAGACCTCATCCATAAAGCTGTTCACTTTGTAAGGGATTATCCCGACGTCCATGCCTTTCAGGAGGCCCGGGACGGTCTGAGGCTCCCTGTATCCGAGGAATACCGCATTGGGCATACCGTTCAACTTTTTAAAGCTCCTCGCCTTCCCGGTGACCGGTCCTATGAATATGAACGACCATTCTCTCCGCGCGTCGACCAGGTACTCCAAAAGGTCCGTATCGTAGAACGCGTCGTCGAAATATCCCACTATCCCGATCCTGGGACGGCTGTTGTCCGGGAGGAGCGGGCTCCGGCCGGAGGCGCCGGCGCCGTCGGGGGCGGAGTACCTTGCCTCTACCGCCGACGGTAGATAGAACGTCTTTTTACCGATCGACTCGAACCTCTTCAGGAGCGAACGCGTCTGAGCCACGACGAGATCGGCCGCCCCGGTCAAGGCGCTCTCCATATCCATAACGGTGCGCCGTCTCAGTGCATTATTCTTCTCGGCCGGATAATTTGCCGCGCAATGATATACGGTGAAAGATCTGTCCAATCCGTTCACGAAATCTATGGCATAAGGCACGAACGCCCAGAGGATGACATCCCTGGCGGAGGCGCCGGCCAGGGCCGTCCTTATATCCGCGGCTATCGTACGCTGGTTAATGACATTTACGGCTCGCGCGTAGTTATTGAACGGCAAACCCGGCCGCGGGTGATAGATGGTAAGGTTATCGCTCACCTTCTCGAAGACGCCCCGCCCTTTCGAGCTGTAATCTATGTATGAGGCACCGCGCAGCCAGCAGTGCGCGAACGAGGGCTGATATTCTATGTAGATGACTTTGTTCGTCCTGGCAAAGGCGGTCATCGCCCGCTGCGTTATACCCCAGTTGCGGCCCCAGTTCGTGCCGGAATAACATACGATCGTCTTGCCGCTAAGCATTATCGTCTATCCTTATGTATTTCCGCATAAAGGTCCGCCAGTTCCTCCCGTTCGGCCTCCTGGAAGAGGCCGTTAGCCCGGCGCATGGCATGGCCGGAGATGAGGTCCCGGAAAAATAATGCCAGGAGCCCTTTCACCACGAACGTGAATTCTTCCGTGAAAGGGATACCCGACCTTTTGAACGACATGATGAAGTCGCGCATCCTCCGGCCCCGGCCGTCCTTAAGTTTCGAACGGAATATCATCTGTTTCTTCAGGTGGTACTTGCGGCATTCCCGGCTCATGAGGTCCTTATTCTTTTCGTATACCATGGCATAGTTATCGAGCGTCCGCTCCGTCCAATCGCTTATATTGGCGGTATGCCACCTGTAGACACATAAAAATTCGGGCACGACGCCTATCCTGTATATGCGGGCGACACGTATCCAGAAATCCCAGTCGTGGCAGCTCGAAAGGTCTTCGCTCAGGTATCCGACCTTCCCGAATATCGATGAGCGCACCATCGCGAACGAGAAACTTCCCATAAAATTGTCCCAGAGCATGTCGTCGAAAGATATCGCCTCCTGTTTCCTCACCTTCACCGTGCGGCCGTCCTTTTTGATGATAAAATAGCATGAGACCGCGGCGATATCCGGGTGCGCCCTGAAGAAATCGACCTGGGCATTAAGCTTGCCCGGCATCCATTCGTCATCGTCGTCCAGGAAGGCGATGTACTCACCCGACGCCTTTCTTATGCCTGTGTTCCTGGACGCCGCGCCGCCCCCCGGCTTTTCGTTCCTTATATATACGAGCCCCGGGACCTTCTCCCTTAAGGCCATGACCGACCCTGCGGTATCATCATCCGATGCGTCATCGACCACTATGAGCTCTATCTTCTTATAGGTCTGTGCCAGCACGCTCTCTATCGCCCTTTCCAGAAAAGAAGACCTGTTCCTGGTCGGTATGATCACCGAGACGAGCGGGGAACCGTTGCCTTTAACTGCGCTGTCCAATTCTCTCTCCTCTGAAGACATCTTTGTACCACATTTCGAATATTGCCAGGTTGTAAACGAATTGCCTGTGGCCGGCAGCCTGTCTGCTCTCCCTTACCATCGTCCTTATCTTATCCGCGCGGAAGACCTCTTCCGTCACCTGAGACATATCATCTTCGAAGACGCCCGCCTCGGACAATATGTTATTGGAAAGCCAGAAGAATACCGGTCCGCCGAACCCCGCCTTCGGCCTGTCGAGGACGCTCTCAGGCAGTACGCCGGACAGGGCTTTCCTCATGGACCCCTTCAGCCGTCCGCCCTCCAATTTTAAACGCGAAGGTATCGAGGCCATAAGTTCCACTATCCTGTGGTCCAGAAGCGGCACCCTGCCCTCCACGGAATGGGCCATCGTCATCTTATCCAGGAGGAAGAGCAGGTCATCGACGAGATACGTCTTCAGGTCAAATCTCATCAATCGCTCCGCGCGCGGCATGGAGACGAGCGAATCGAAACGATCCCCCATCGTCCCTTCGAATGCGTCGAGCAGGTCTTCGAACGACGCCTTCTCTCTCAGGAGACCGTCCATCTGCACGGCGGACATGCTGCCTATGTGCGAGAGATAACCGAGCGACCCTTTCCCGGATCTGAGCGCAGACGACAGGCGCATGGGCCTGTGTAAAAAAGAGATTGCGGCGTCCCTTATCGGCCTTGCCGTATCTTTCATCGCCTGTCCCGGTCCGCCCGTAAGATACCTGGGGTACCCGCCAAATACCTCGTCGCCGCCGGTCCCGTTCAGTATGACCTTTACGCCGGCCTCGCGCGCAAGTTCCGAAAGGAGGAACGTCGGTATGGCCGCTGAATCGCCTATAGGCTCATCCATGTGCCGGATGACGCGCCCGAGGTTTCTCTTGACCACATCCGGAGTCACGAATAGTTCGGAGTGTCTTGTATCGAAGAGGCGCGCCACCTCTCCGGCATACGGCCTTTCATCTATATAATGGCCCTCGTACCCGACCGCGAAAGTCCTCAGGGCGTCACGGTCACCGATGCGCGAGATCATCGCCACGACTGTGCTCGAATCTATACCGCCGCTAAGGAACGTGCCCACGGGGACATCGCTCCTGAGCTGGATCTTTACGGCATCCGAAAGCATGCCGACGATCTTTTCGCCGAGCCCCTTTTCGTCCACGGCGCCGTCGGGCGGTATATCGCCTATGTCCCAGTAAGACCTCTGGACGGTCTTCCCGTTCCGGCCTATCTTCATATACGTAGCCGGTTCAAATCTGCGGACACCCTTTATCATGGAGAGCGGGTGCGGCACATAAAGGAGCAGCATATAGAGCAGGTAGCTTGTGCGGTCTATCTCCTTTTCGAACGGGAGCGTCATGAGCGACTTAAGCTCGGACGAAAAAGAGAAGAACGCCCCGTTCCTTATATAGTAAAGCGGCTTTATGCCCAGCCGGTCGACCGCGACGAACAGTTCCTTTTCCCTCGAGTCCCATATCGAGAAGGCGAACATCCCGTTAAGCCGCTCAAGGCACCGCGGGCCCATATCCTCGTAAAGGTGGACTATCGTCTCGACATCCGTCTTCGTGGTAAATACGTGCCCCTTCGACTTCAGCTCGCTCCTCAGTTCCACGTAGTTATATATCTCGCCGTTACAGACGATCCAGTAGCGCCTGTCTTCGCTGGCGATCGGCTGGTGGCCGCCTTCGATATCCAGTATAGACAACCTGCGGATAGAGATGCCGGCGCTGCCGTCCAGATGATAGCCTTCGTCATCGGGTCCCCGGTGTATCATGGCCGCATTCATAGGCGAAAGCTCTTCCCTGATCGCCGGCCTGCCGTCCAGGTGCATTATACCGCTGATCCCGCACATATCTATTTACCCTCGAAAGTGAGACGATACTCTGCCAGATAAGGCAGAGATGACCTCTCCTCTATCACGACCGTATCTATAGCCTTCCTGGCCCCGTATCCCGGGAAGTACCAGCCGGCCGGCCCGGGGGCGTCCTTGCCGGAGATCTTTCTTATGCCCCTCTCCTCTGCCGCATCCGACGACCGCATCCGCACTATGCCTCTGTCGTCCATGAGCGCAAGATCGAGAGGGGCAGCTCCGGCCGCGCGCCCTGCCGTCTCTATCCCGTCCGCTATATGAAAAAATGTTGTGACGGTGTGGATGCCCGAACCCCGGACCGAATCCTTTATCACAAGCGCCTTATCGGTGAGACGGAATTCCCTTGAGGCGACGATGGACGGGTCTATCCTGCAGAACCCGGTATGTGACATCTTAAGTATATTTTCATCGCCTTCTCTCCTGTATTCGACATCCGACCTGGCGTTCTTGTACCCAGCGGGATATATAGTACGCGGCACAGGATACGGCTCAAGACCGTCTACCATATATGTATTGTGCGAAGCGGCGCTCTTCCCGTAAAGGCCGAGCGGCTCATCCTTATAACTGAACCGCCCCGCATCCGTAAAGACCTTCCGTCCTTTCCAGTATAATACGAAGGAGAGGAGATCGTTGTGGAGATGGGAAAAGGCGGGCAGGGTCCCGTAAGGACAGACATAGGACAGGAGGACGATATCCCCGGATCCTATCCTGAACCATCCGCTATCATGAAATATCCTCGCCCCCTCTTCGGGTTCGGCCGACCGTACGGGATGTGCCCATTCCGCATCGGCCTGCCACAGCCCGTTCCATCCCGTGGCCAGGTCGGCCTTCTGTACGGCAGGCGCATACATCCTCAATGCGGGCCGGGAAAGGCATATCTTCTCGAGCCAGCGCGGCGGGAAGTCGGGCGAGACGTCGCCGATGAGCGGCAGGTCTTCGGATCTTTGCGAATTCTCATCAACGATGAAGAACCACGCTGCGCGTATCATCGCTTCGGCCGTCGGCCTTAACCGTTCGGCAAACTCATCGTCTCCTGAGCGGCCCGCCGCCCAAAGCACTTCGAGATATGTCCTCAATAAGAGCACGTGATAGCTCGAAGACCCCTCTCTCAGGAAACCGGACTGCGTTATCATACGCGGCGTCTCTTCGATAAATATGCGCCGGCCCATATCGGCTCCTTCTCTCCAGCCGGATATCGCGCCGAGGATATAGAGCGCCCTCGCGTCGTTTAAAATATGGTTATTGGTAAGGGTCCCCTTAAATTCCAGGCGGGCCAGGAGGAAACGGCCCATCTCCATGATATCATCCTCAAGGAGGCCGAGCTCTTCCGGTAAGGCGGGAGGCAAACCGCGCTGGCTATACAGGAACAAGATGCAGTTCACTATGCGCTCGGCCACGGAATAACTCTCCCACGCAGGGCTCTCTTTGCGATGGCCCATCTTAAGGGACCAGTCTCTCATGACTTCCACGCCGAAGGTCTTCATGCCTGAGGACGGCTTTTCCGCTCCGAGCATAAGGAGCCATCCCCACCTGTTCAGGGCGAAAGTATCTTCCTCGTCGTCGAAACGTTCCGACCAGTCGGGGACACCTCCGTAAAAGGCGGTGTGTGTGGCAAGCTCGGCCGGGACAGGAAATGCGAACGGCGTTTCAGCCGTCCCCGGCTGACACAGGCCCGGCTGAGAGGCGAAGATGCTCAAGAAGCCTTTATCATAAGATATGCCGCGCCCACCTTCTGGGACCTTTATATATATGGCCCCATCACCCTTCGTCTCCCGAAATACCTTATGGCATACGGTCCCGATCAGATGGGAAGCGGCGCCCGCAAAAAAGGCGGGCGATGCCAGGTGCTTCACGAAATTACGGTCTTCTAAAGATATCATTCTTCCCTTCCTTAAAGATACGCCTCTATATCGGACAGGTCGTTGAACTTCTTCTCTACATCCGCGGAAGAGAGGGGATCATCGCTCCCCACGATCCGCGCGGCGAACGGGACAGACGCCTTCTTTGCCGCCTCATAATCATTTATGGAATCCCCCAGAAATATCGTCTCTTCCGGACTGAACCCGTTATCCGCCAGTATCTTCCTGAGGAGTTCTGCCTTGCTCCTGGGCGCGCCATATATGCCCCTGAAATATTTCTCCATACCCCGCAGTTTTATTATATCCACCAGCTCCGTCTCGGGCGTCCCGGACACTATATAAAAGTGATATTTTGTGAAATTCCTGCCGATGAAATCTTCTGCCCCGCGCACGAAAGGCGCCGAGGCCACCTTCTCCTTGACAAGCCGGGCAAAGTCGTCGCACAACCTGTCGAAGAGCTCCTTCGGGAGCGGCTTCCTCAGTATATGCTCATAGATGTACCTGAACTTGTTGAACCTCGATATACCCCCGTTATCGGCATGGTATTTCACTATCTCATCCACCTTATCGGGGAAGATGTTGAAGAGCTCGCGGAATGCATCGGTCTTTATATCGACGGATTCGACGATCACCCCGTCAAAATCAAATATGACAGCTTTTATCATAAGCCAGTACGGCGCGGACCGGCGCGCCGTCTCCGTCCTTTATCTTAAGCGGCAGACATATGAGCGTATAGCGGCCCGGTCTCGCTTTCGCCAGTGTCAGCCCTTCTACCACTATGACGCCGCGGCCCAGCAGCATGCGATGCGCCGGGTGGCGTTTATCGGCCGATTCGTCTATGGACATCCCCTCGGTGCCGACGATACGTATCCCGTATTTCAATAATCTCCCCGCCTCTTCCGCCGTAAGGCCCGACCTCTTCCCGTCGCTCTTCAGGAGCAGGCCGCGCACTCCGTCATCCGACATCCTCTTCAAAAATCTTTCGTCACCCGATCTGCCTATGGGGGCCACGGCAACGCGGCATATGAAGTCGCCTATGCTTATATCGTCGAGCGCTTGTCCTTCGTCGAATATATGGCGCGGCACATCCACATGTGTGCCGGCGTGGCTGGAGAGCGTCAGCTTACGGAGATTACAGCTGTTCCCCCTCCTGATCGATTTGAACTCGGTTATCTCCACTTCGGGATCGGACGGATATTTATCCATGCCCGCCTCGATCGTCCTCGTTATATCTATATATCGCATCTTATCCCCTTCGCCCTCTCCTATGACGCTTTCGCGGCAACCACATTCCACGAAAATCCGATATAACGGCCCAGCGCAAGCTCGGGTCCCGTCTCGGCGTAAAACGGAGCGCCGTATACGATGACCCCGCCCTCGTAGGGCTTCTCCCCGGAAAGCCTCCTTATGGCAGACCGGAGATATCCTCCGCCCGGTATATGCGCTAAAGCAAAGCCGCTCTTCCTGAGCGATATTATGCGAAACTTGCCGAAGAGCGCCTCGAGCTCTCTCTTCGAATATACCCTTGTGATCGGGTTCCTGGCGCCCGTACCCGGCCTGCCTTCCGTGATATATCCCAGCCGCTCGGGCTCGGGCATCCTGAATATGCTGCCGTTGATCAGGGTCTTCGGCAGGAGGTTCATCCAGTAAAGCAGGGAGTCCCTACAATAGAGCATTATCACCGCTTTCCCGCCGGGCTTCAGCACCCTGTAGACCTCGGAGACGCATCCTGCGGTATCCTCGGAATGGTGGAGTACGCCATTCGAGTATACGATATCGAAAGAGTCGTCGCGGAAAGGAAGGTTTTCGGCATCTGCAAGGACCGAGAACCCGGTACCCTCTTTCACCAGGGCCAGTTTCTTCCCGGTCGACAGCACCCTCTCTTCCGTTATATCGATCGCCGTAACGTTCGCGCCGCGCTTCTTGAAGAGCGCCGAATGTGCGCCGGGGCCGGAACCTATCTCAAGTATATCGGCGCCGGCAAGGCCCTCCGGGGCCATCTCTGTCACGGCGCAATGTTTCCTGTAGACGAACATCTTTGTCAATTCGGCCAGGTGCTTCTCCAGGATGTCGGCGGTCAATACCTCATCGAGACCGGAATACCACTCCCTGCAGGTATCTCCCCAGAATCTCTGTATCCTGCCTTTAGGCCCGGATACCTCCGTCGTCCCCAATAGACCATAATACCCTTTATCCGGCGCGAAATCTTTACCGCATGCGCGGCAATGCAGCGGACGGACTGCCTCCGTACCGCCGGCAATATCGAGCGCGCCGGCCTTGCATGCCGGGCACCGGAGTAACTTAAGGCGCGATAAGAGAGTTTTGTTATCCGTCATCTACCGCCGAGCCCTTTTATCAGGTTATTTGCCGCTTCGAGTTCCATAGAGACCCTCGATTCCCTAGCGTATGACCCTATGTGCGGGGTAAGCACTACATTATCCAGCTCCTTCAACGGCCCGCTGTAAGGCTCCTTCTCAAAGACATCGACCGCGGCGCCTGAAAGCCGCCCGCTCTTCAATGCCCCGTAAAGCGCCTCTTCGTCCACTATGCCCCCGCGGGAGGCGTTGATCAGCACGGCGCCTTCTTTCATCAGGGAGAGCTCTTTTGAAGAAAAGACATGATGGTTATCCTTTGTATACGGTATATGCAGTGTGACGATATCCGATCCTTTAAGTAGTTCCTCCAGCCGGACGCCTGAAAGGCCTTTCGCCTTTTCTGCGGCCTTGAGCGGATCATAAAAGACGACTTCGGCGCCCAGGGCGCGCAATATCTCCGCCACCCTCCGGCCTATCCTGCCGAATCCGACGATGCCGGCCTTCTTCCCGTTTATCAGGCCCCCCATCCGCTTATTCCACACGCCATTTCTTATATCACGGTCCGAGCGCGCTATATGACGGGCGAGCGAAAAGATCAGGCCGACGGTGAGCTCGGCGACCGCCTCTGTGGGGCCGTCGGGCGTATTGAAGACCTTTATCCCCATCTTCCCGGCGGCATCCAGGTCCACGTTATCCGTACCCGCGCCGCACCGCGATATCACCTTCAGGCCGGACAGGGCCGCGAGCGTCCGGCTGTCATACGGTTCTGTACCGGCGATTATGCCGGCGCAGCCTGCGCACAACTCCGGTATCTCCCCCTTTGCGAGAGTGCGGCGATGAGCGTTACTTACGATATCCAGGCCTCTCTTCTTCAGCGTATCCATAGGACGCGTATCGTATTCGGCGAACGAGGTCAAAGTTATGGCTATTCTTTCCTTCATATCCGGCTCCTCCTCATCTCAGTATCTCCTCCCACCTCTTCAGGGACCTGTCTATGCACCAATAGCCGGCGGCGAAAGTCCTGCCTTTGCCGGGATCCGCCGCCCCGGGCCCTATGCCTTTCCGGACGGCGCTCCTCAGCTCCTCCGCGTCAAATACCTTTTCGTAATACTCTTCAAACCCCTTGAGGGGGCTCATGGAGATATGGTCCGCGAAGACGGGCAATATGACAAAACAGCCGGACGCGAGGGCCTCGAGCGCCACAGACGAAAAACCTACGAATACCACCCGTGCGGCCTGTAACAACTCGCCGATCGGTTCCTGTCTTATGCGCCAGCCCGATCGTCCGGAAGGTATCTTCAACTCTTTCATTATATCCTCTACCGGCACGGACGGGTGGCCCTTCACCCACAGTTCAAAACCTTCGGGCTCCCTGAAGGCATTATGGAAGAAAGAGATGAGGTTCTTCGTCTCATTCCTGTCTATCGAACCGGCTATCAGGACGATCGCCTCTTCCGGTTTTGCGGCGGTCTCTTCCAGCGCCTTACCTATATATAGATGGCGTATCGCTTCCACCTTCCTCATATCAGGATACCCGCATCGGGCCATGAGGCCCATGGGGGTCTCACCGTTGCAGGCCAGTATGTCCGGGAGCGGCAGGGGCGCGACGCCTTTTCTGTCAGCCGTCTCATCCGGGTGATGAAAATACGGGAAGAAGTTCCTGGGAACATTGGTGTGCTGGAATCCTATCGACCTCATCCGGGGGACGACGGCATCCTTTGCCGCGTTGAGCGCCTTCTCCCAGGCATGCATCTCCGAATAGTAAAGGCAGGTGGATGCATCCGAAAAACGCCTGAATATATCCTTATATAATTCGAAGAAGAGTATGCCCTCGAGCCCCTTCCGCCCGGCGAAAGAGTCTATCATCAGTTCTCTCACTATGATGGCGGACTCCGGCACCGGGAGATCGCCGCGCAATGCGCGATCCGTCAGCACGGCGTTGAGCGAGCCCAGCACACGGACCTGCCTGGCCCACTGCAGGAGCGCCCCGGATAATGTCTTCACCGAGACAAATTCATCGAGCAGGAAACCGCGCTCGCCTCTTTTGACGAACGAGGCCGCCAGTTTGACCGCTTCGGCGAAATTGCGCCCGTCTATGAATACGTACATCCATACCCATATCACGCGCTTTCCCATCTCTTCAAGTTTTTCCTGGAGGGGCGCGGCATATCTATTACTGAATATCCCCTCATCTGCCGCCTCTTTCTCCACCGAAGGAAAATAGGTCACGAAGAGCGTCGAACCGGAGGCGTCTTTCATCCTGGACGCCATCGGACCGATCCTCAGTTTTGCGTACATGCTCCTCATAACGGCGGAGTATGCAAACCTGAGCGCCCTGGCAACCGAAATATATGATAGCCCTATTCCCGGCCTGCCCGTCCCTCTCCCTTTAAATGCGAGCGAATGCCTGCGGCAGAGCCCATAGAGTGCCCTCCGGAGGCTGCCGCCTTTAACGGCTATGATACACAGGTCGAACCCGCCCGCGGAGACGACCCCCTCCAATGCGGAGAGCTGTGCTATATGAAGGAAGGCATCCGTCTTCAACGGGTTCTTCTCCGAAAGGAGAGAGAAGAACCACGTACTGACGTTCGTCCCCGGGAGGAGGAAGTGTTCCTTCAACGTCTTCCCTTCGATCTTATGCATGCCGAGCCCTGCCGACCATCGGGGCAGTATCTCCCGGATCCTGTCAGTCTCCCCTTCGATCAACCTGGCCGACCCCATAAGCTCTAACTTCCCTATCGCAGGCGAGGAGAGGCCGGCCCTGAGGGCCTCTATACGGTCCCACCTCGATGTGAGCGGAAAGAGCGACACCTCACCTTTGGCATGAGCGCGGACCATCGCGCTCAATCGCTTATCATCCAAACTGTTATCGAAGACTACCAGGGATCTCATTTGACTCGCAGACGCTCTCCTTTACTGTGCGGTGAAGATTCGTGATATACCGTCTCCAGCGCGTCAAGCATGCCCTGCCCCAGGTCCAGGTAAGAAGGGGCCGTTATCCTCCTGGCTATGCGCGGGTTGAACGAATACGGCGTGATCTCGTAGTGCTCTTCGTCGCGCGCCGGTATATACTCTATCTTTACGGAGTTATTCATCATCTCCTTTATCATGACGAGCAGGTCCTTCATCTTTATCGCCTGGTTCCCCGTTATGACGACGTACTGGTTCGCATACTGCTTCTCGAGCGCATCGACGCTCATGCGCGCGGCATCGCGTACATGTATATACTCCCGTATCTCTTCGCCGTCGCCCTTGCGGGTTATCTTACCCTCCGTCACGGCCTGTTTCAGCATGCTGTGTATCCAGTTCCTGCCATCTGCCCTCGGCCCGTAAAGCGAGCCGTATCTTAAGATCGTGAAGTCGAGGCCGTACGCCTTGCCGTAATCCTCTATGATCAGCTCGCACGCATGCTTTGTGCTGCGGTAGAATGAGCCGGAGTTGCTGTATACATAGATCGACGAGGCAAAGAGGAAACGGCCGACCTTATTCTTCCTGCACGCCTCCAGGATGACGGCATTGCCGACTATATTCTGCTTCACGGTCAGCACCGGGTTCGCCTTCGCCTCATCTATATCCGCTATGCCGGCGAAGTTATATACGGCGTCTGCCCCTCTCACTGCCGAATCGACCGCCTTCTCATCCAGGATATCGGCCACTGCCATCGTGCCCTTTTTGGTGTAAACGGACGGCTTAAGGTCAAAGATGGTGACGTCATGGCCTTTTTCGATCAGGACATCTACGACGTGACTCCCTAAAAATCCGGAACCTCCGAATACGACAATCTTCATCTTGATCACTCTCCTTTTATCATGACCTGCAATTCTCTTTTATGACCCTCGCCGGAACGCCGGCCGCCAGCGCGTAAGCGGGCACATTATCATCGACCACCGCCCCGGCGCCTATGACCGCGCCGTTACCGATAGTAACCCCGGGCAATATGACTGCGTTCGCCCCGATCCATACATCATCGCCTATCCTTATCGTCCGGCCTTCGTGCCCCTGTTTGACTATCGGCATGTCCTTCCGCGCATATTTATGATTGCTCGCCCTTATGACGACGTTGGGCGCTATGATCGCCTCTCTTCCTATGACGATCTCTCCTCCGTTGGAGGCGTTCAACTGCACATTATTATTTATGCGGACCCTGTCGCCTATTGCGATCTTTCCGCCATCGTGGGCGTATAGCCTGCAACCGTCGACTATCACCGCATCTTCGCCGACATCTATATTCCCGGGAGAAGTTATCAGACAACCCGGCAGGATGAAAAACCTGGATCCTGAACGGAATTGACGGGACCAGTATATCCTTCTTACCTTCTGGCCTGTCAGGCCGGGCATGTTCCTGACGAATATCGATTCAAACCATTCTTTTGTCTCATCGGTCATCAGCATCTTTTTCTCTTCTCCCATTCCGGCCGCAGGATACTCATCTGATACAGCGAATATCTCTTACCGCCGAAGTTGAGGACTTCGCGTATAACACCCTCGACGGCATATCCCGCCTTTTTATAAGCGGCTATGGCGGGCTTATTCACCGTATGCACGCTCAGGCCAACGCGGTAAAGTTTCAATACACCGAACGCCGTCCCTGACACGAGGCGCGCCAGATCTTTGCCGAGCCCCCTGCCCCTCCATGAAGGCGCGAGTATGATATGCGCGCCTGTGCCCGACCTGTGGCGGGCGCTGATATTCTTTATCTCGAAATGGCCCACGTGCTCCCCTGTCTCTAAAAGAAATACCGAATAGAAGGCGTGCTCCCCGGATCGGGCGGCGGTAAATCTTTTTACCAGCGCCTTTGAGGTAACAGGGAACTTAAGGGAAGACGACACCATGAAGAGCCCTTCGGGCGTCACCGACATCCATGATGCCACATCCCGCGCGTCTTTCGGACGGAACTGCCTGGCGCCTAAGATACGCGTCTTCGCTACATACTTCATAATTTTTCCATCACCTTTATGAGCCTCTTCATCGCCTCTTCGGGACCTGTGGTTATCCGCAGGAAGGTCTCGTATCCCTTTATCGGGAGACCGCTCCTCACCCTGATATCTGCCTTCTTAAATGATGCAAGCGCCTTTTCCTTTTTCGTACCGAAATCTATATGTATGAAGTTAGATACCGTGCTGACATACCGGAACCCGAGGCGGTCCAGTTCCCTTATCAGATACTTTTCGCCGAGTTTTGTGCCGACAAGATACTTCCTGACCTCTTCCCAGTTATCCAGGACCTCCTCGGCCAGTATTACGGCCGGACCGCTCGCCTCATACATGGGCCTGAATTTGTACAGGAGAGCGGTAAGCACGGGAGAGGCCGCTATATATCCTATACGCGCGCCCGCGAGGCCGCACGCCTTCGAGAATGTCCTGGTCACCATGACATTATCATGGTCCTCTATAAGAGAAATGGATGTCTTGGGGCAAAAACCGTGATATGCCTCGTCTATCAGGACCACTGCGCCGGCCCCTTCGGCCTTCGCGACGATCTTCTTCATCATAGGCAACTCTATATATGTGCCTGTGGGGCTATTGGGATTCGCGATGACAACAAGAGATACCTTTTCGTCTATATCGTTCAAAAGTTTTTTCGTGTCGAGCGTGAGGTCTTTATCAAAACCGGCAAACCGCTTCCCGGCGCCGTACAACTCGCAATACACCTCTACCATGGCAAATGTCGGCTTAAGGGTGACCACGCCATCGCCCGGTTTTACACAGAGGTCGAACGCATGGCGGATGGCGGCGTCAGAGCCGGCAGTCAGCATGAAATGGTCGACTCCGTAACCGTGGAACGCGCTCAGCTTCTTATAGAGGCGTTCCGGCTCGGGGTAGGCCATTACGCACTCCTGGGTGATGCGGCCGGCGGCCTTTTTCCAGAACCCGGTAGAGAAAGGCGTTACCCTTTCATTCTTCTCCAGGCGAAGCGAGCCGTATCTCGTCTCGTCGGCGCCCCGCTCCCTCAGGACCGGCTTCACCCACTCTTTATATTTAAAAGACATACCTATTATCCCTTCCCTTTGAAACCGTGGTCCCTGAGCCAGGCCTCCGCCTGCGGTATCTGCCACTCGTAGTCGACATCGAGACCGCCCCACTGCTTCAGCGGATATATCTTTTGCCCCATCCACTTCTGCGGCAGGAGCCCTTCTTTGATATTCTCGATGCATCGCGGCCTGACTATGGATACACCCATATCGGCGAACCACACATCGCCCTGTGAATCCCTGTCACAGCTCAGCTTCTTCGGATCACCGAAGACCTCGAACGGGACGAACGGTTTCAATAGGCCGTTATCATCTTCCTTTCGCGCCCTCAACGGACTCCACATATTATATTTAGAGACGGTTACGGCAGAGTCGTAGTCGGGATGCGCCCTCAGGACCTTTATGCCTTCGGATATGGCCGCGCTTGTAATGCACGGCGCATTGCACATGAGAAGCACGACGAGCTCCACATCTTTCCCTCTCTTCTCATACTCCTTCTTTATGAGACCGTACGCATGCACATAAACGTCATCTCCCAGGGCGGCATCGGTGCATAGCTCGGGAGGACGCTCGATGACCTTCACTCCGTTATTGCGGGCCAGCTTCATGAGCGCTTCGTCATCGGTGGTCACATATGTCTCGTCGACCTCGGGACAACCCTCCGCGGAAGCCATAGGATAATAGGAAAGCGGCTTCCCGAGCACCTTATACATGTTCTTACCCGGGAACCCCTTGCTCCCCTTACGCCCTTTCAATATCGCGCATATCATTTTGGTACTCCGCCTTTCTCTCTTTTTAGAAAGTTGTCTATCTCGCTATGCCTCAGGCAGCAGTTATCGCACGCCGGTATCTCGTGCGCCGCGCCCTTCCTGTGTAGCTCTCTTATCCGATTGAGTTTATCCGAGCACCACGCATCTTTTATAGATATCTCTTTGATATTTCCCAGCGCTATGAGGCCGTCGAAGTCGTGGTTACATGGCAGTATCGTCCCGTCGCAGAATACGGCCATCCTCTGCCACAACTGCTGGCACGCCCACGGATATTTCCGGCCGCGTCTCTTCTCCCCGGTCTCCTGGTGGTCCAGGAATATCACCTCATCGGCACGGCCCTTCCAGAAATCCTTATACTCTTCCTTTATCGTCTCTATCTCGGGCAGCATAACGGTCTGGACCCTGAGCTTGGGCCGGTCCGCTCCCATGCGCCTCTTCAAGGCCTGCATCGTCTCTATATTGGCCAGGACCGTTTCATATTTCGACCCCACCCGGTACTTTTCATACATCTCTTTCGTATACCCTTCGAACGAAACCGATATCCTGTCCAGAGAGGCGTCGATCAGCCTTTCCGACATCTCTTCGGTCAATAGCATGCCGTTGGTGTTAAAATAGACGTCTATGAGCCCCGCCGACTTAGCATGCTTCACAAATTCAGCTATGCGGGGATGGAGGAGCGGTTCTCCGCGGATATTGAACTTGACGCCGGCCAGGCCGTTCGCCGCCCCTTCGTCTATGATCCGTGCCACAAGGTCCGGGCTTATCAGGTCCTTCTCGAGCACCTCCCGCTTCGGCGTGGTAGGACAGAACGGGCATGAGAGGTTGCACGCGTTAGTCGCCTCGATGTCGATGAATAAAGGGAAACCGCCCGTACTGAAATTCTCCGGCCATTCTTTCCAATTCCGCCTGTATTCCATGAAACGCGCGTCAGGGTTAGCAAGCAGGTCGGCACCGGCCATCCTGTGGACGTTGGAATTGACCTTCATGGTAGCGTCAGGCTTCATCGTTTTTCCCATATATTAAGGATATCTTATCCCTTCCTTCAACCTGTCGGAGACCGCCTGCCAGAACGGCGCGTCAACGGAGCCGTCTTGTTTTATATAGGTATTTCTGTAATTGTCATATGCCTTTTCATCAACGGCCAGTACATCTTCAAGATCATCCTCTGAAAAATGATCTATGTTCACCGCTACCTTACCAAGCGATGCCGCGGTCACTGATATCAATTCTTTCTGCGGGCTCCGGTCGAGGCGGTCGGTCGTTATAAAGATAAGCGGTTTTTTGAATAGAACCGAGAAATTGATGGCCGTGCTGCTGTGTGCCATGACAAGGCTCGAGTCCCTGACCAGTTCTGCGGTCCTATTCTTCACTACAGGCCTTCCTTCAAAATAATCCGGATGATTCTCGTAATCGGCTTTCGGATGTGCGGCTATTACAACGCGCACCTTATATTTCGCCTCTACGAAACGGAAAAAATTCCTCATGGCAGGATAGTAATCGTCCTTTTCGGAAAACGGCTTAACGCCCATGTGCATATAATCCGGATGGAACGGGACATATTCATCCAGAAAAACGGCCATGGAATCTTTCGACACAGCGTCCCTCCTGCCCTTCTCCCTCAGGTATATGTCGTAATCAAAAGAGTGTATCCGGATCGTCTCGCTTCTAGGGTCTATGGGGTAGCTGGAATAGGCCGGTTGCTCTCCGCCTTCAAATACGAGAGTGGCGGCGCGTATCCCAATAAAACGGAACGGTATATTTAGAAAAAGGAGATTTGCTACGGTTGCCACCCTGGCCAAAGTCGGCATCTTAAAAAAACTTCTAGCCCTTAAGCCATCTCTGTTCTTCCTCTGCACGGGCAGTGAGTTGGCAGTCCATACGGCGTAAGGGATCCGGCGCGCGGAGACGGCCCTGTATATGAAATACGACTTTAAATCGTACCTGATGAGACAGATCATGAAATCGCCCATTCCCGATCGTCTTAAAGCCACGAGCAATTCCTTTTTTGAATAGAATACCCTGTGTTCCAGGCAGTCGTATGACAGGGAGGGGTCGAACGTCCTGGGATAAAAGATGGGCGCAAGATCCCATATCTCAACCTCAAAACCATTATCCTTCAACGTTTCAACGCCGAACCTGTCGTGGTCTCTTTCGCAGAAAGTATTTGCGACTAAAAATATTATTTTATCGATCTTCATCCGGCTCGTCACGATCCCTTTGACAATATACCTGCAAGTTGCCCCAGATACATTTCTTCCGAAGCGCCACCGTCATACCAACCGTTATTAGACCACACTGTCTTATCATACACGTCGAGTATCTCTTTTCTCAACATCCTGCCGGCATCATCCTGGATCTCTGACCTCTCTATGAAAGGCCAAAAAGATTTTGGCAATTTGACATATAAAGGGAAGACGTTCCGCATCTCCATAAGCTCCCTTTTGCTTAAGTTTGGGAACTTCATGGGTGGATTGTCTCTGTCATACAGGCTGCCTTCATCCGGATCAAATAGATTTTCCCTTATGGCTATCTCTCTAAGCTCCGTCCCCTCGAACGGGAAGAATAACCCGACCTGTGGATATTGCACACCGGCATTCCTGTTAAGCTCGACGGTGGCATAATACGTCTTGCGCGTTTCGAACGGTATGCCGAGCATATTGAACGACACGGTCCTTATGCCTGCATCCCTGAAGAGGGAAAATGCCCTTATAACGTCCTCTTCCGTATCCACACGTTTCAGCACATCTCTTCTCAGGTGCAGGTCACCGGTCTCTATCGCTATGGAAGCGCTTGCGCAGTTCATCTCTTTAAGTATGCGCACCTTCTCCTCCGTTACGGACTTTGGATTCGTCTCTATGGTGAACGGGAGGCCGATTTCGTCCCTGTACGCCTCCCCCAACTCCCGGAGGTTGTCCACGGGGCGCATCAGAAAATCTTCATCATGAAATTTAAAGAACTGCAGCCCGTATCTTTTTACGAGGTGCTTCAGTTCCGGCAGTATCCTCTTGACGCTGTACCTTCTCATAACATATTTGTTCGAGTAAAGCCCGTGATAAAAATGGTTTATACAATATGTACAGTGATACGGGCACCCCCAATTCAGCATATGGTCTCCGCCCACATATATCCGTCCGTCAAACGGCTTATAAAACTGCCTCTTGTCGAATATCTCCCAATCGACATAAGGCATGGCATCGATATCCTTCACAAGCGGTCCGGGAGCGTTCTTTACTATAGAACCCTTTTTATTTCCCCATATATTCGGTATGCTGTACAGGTCGCCTCCGCCTGCCATCGCCTTCAAAAATTCGGGGAAGGCCCTTAATCCCTCACCGATACATACGAAATCGGCATTATGCGACAGGAGCGTCTTTTCGGGATTCAGCGTAGGATATTTATTACCCCATATTATGGGGATATCCGGCATTGCCTCTTTTGCAGCCGCAGATATCTGGGCCGCTATCCTGAATTCATCGCTCAATACTCCTATGGCCACACAATCGGGCCTGAACTCACTGAACGCCTTTTTGAACTCTTCCTTAAGGTCGAGCTTCTCTTTCTTTAAATTATAGGATGAGGGATCTACTGGCTTAAACATCTTTACGGACTGCCCGAATTGCGTATTATCCGTATATCCGAAATCTATGCCGGTGGTATCGAATAGCTTCGTCTCCCACCCCAGCTGCCGCGCTATGCCGGCCAGGAGCGATATGCCTATCGGCTTGAACCCGAAAGAATCTTTGTTCGGCCAGACTAAAAGGAGCTTCATGTGCATGTAACCCTTTTCTTACCCGGGACGTTTATAATAACCATGGATACGCTCTATCGTGTCACATATGCGCTCGACATCGGAAAGCGGCATATCTGAATATAACGGTAAACTGAGCGAGCCGCCCGCTAACCTTTCAGTCGCTTCAAACTTAGCGGCGCCGTTTCGAAATCCCAAAAATATCTTCTGGTCGTGGACTGCAGGATAAAAATACTTTTTCGTCACGATCTTCTCCGCGGCCAGGGCATCCGCAAGCACGTCCCTTGTGATACCGAACCTTGCGCCATCGACCAGGATAGAGAAGTCCTTGTAGCTAGACCTGTTCCGTCCTTCTATCTTCTGGAACGTCAGGCCCTCCAGCTTCGACAGGCGTCTGGTGTACAATGCGGCTATACTGTTTCTCCGCTTCGCATGAGCTTCCAGGCGCTTCAGGCCCTCGATCCCCAGGAGCCCGGAAAACTCATCCATCCTTGCGCTCAATCCGGAGAACGCGCAGTCATAAGTGCCCGGGTCACCGTAATTCCTGCCTATCCTTACCATCCCTGCCAGCTTGTCGTCGTTCGTAGTGACTACCCCGCCCTCTCCGGCAGTGACGAGTTTCGTAGGACTTAAACTGAATGACTCGGCGTCGCCGAACGTGCCGGCATTCCGGCCTTTATATACCGAACCGAAACCGTGGGCGGCATCGAATATCAACTTCAGATCCCGCCTTCTGGCTATCCGCTCCAGCTTATCCATATCCGGAGGATTTCCGAATATGTAGACCGCCAGTATCGCGGAAGTAGCGGGAGTAATGGCCTTTTCCGCTTCTTCCGGATCTATATTATAAGTGGCAGGGTCGCAATCTACGAAGACGGGCTTCAGGCCGTTCCATACTACGGCGTGGGCCGTCGCATGGAATGTGAAACTGGGTAATATGACCTCCCCCTTAAGCCCGAGCGCCTTCATGATAAGCATGAGCCCGCTTGTGCAGCTGGCAAGCGCTATGGCATGTCTTGCGCCGGTGTATTCAGCTACCCTGTTTTCAAATTCTTTCACATATCCTGCATTGGTGATCATGCCGCTCTCAAGTATGCGGCGATACCCTTTCACAAGACCGCCTATACCCGTTATGGTGGGACGGGTGATAGGGACCGGCTCGTCGAAGGCCGGCTTACCTCCGGCTATCGCGGGCAGCCGCCTCTTGAGGCCTCCTCGTTTACCCTTTTCTATCATTGTCCGTACTCCACGTTATAGTATCTGGCATCTTCCAGGTCTTCCGCACTCCTACCCATAAGCCATTTCCTGATCTCTATGACGCCTTCCTTAAGGTCGTTCGCCGCCCTCAACCCGAGCGTCGATGCGGCCTTTGCGAAAGATACGTTATAATTGCGCTGGTCTTTAGACTCTCCTTCGTTGATGAGGCGCGATCCGGGGACATGCCTCTGCACCACCTCCGCTACGGTGAATATCTGATAATTCTGGCCGTCCGAACCTACGTTGAAGACCTCGCCCTTCACCGCGTTTATGGGCGATTCGAGACACCTCACATACGCCTCTGCGGCGTCTTTTACATGTACGAGCGGCCGCCATTGCCTGCCCCCGCCGTGGACCTTTATACGTTTCTCGACCATAGCCGTCTTGGTCATCGTATTGACGACGAGGTCGAACCTCATCCTTGGCGAATATCCGTATAGGGTGCCCATGCGCAGTATCGTGGGCGAGAAGTTCTCGTCGACAAGACCGAGCACCCCTTCTTCGGACCTTATCTTTGAACGCGCATAGAGCGATACCGGGTTTAAAGGCGAATCTTCATCGAGAGGGAGCTCGTCATCCATCATTCCGTAGACACTGCAGGTGGAGGCGTAGATAAAACGGTTTATCTGGTGGTACCTGCACGCCTCGGCAAGGACCTTGTTGGCGAGGTAGTTCGTCTCTATGGCGGCCTCCGGCTTATTCTTGCAGGCAGGGTCGCCTACTATGGCCGCCAGGTTCACCACGCTGTCGACACCCTCAAGGGACCTGACCATAGTGGATATATTCCTCATATCTCCTTCGACGAGGGTAAAATTCCTCTTTCCGGCAAGGCCGTCCATCGACTCTGCCCCGTACATCAGGAGGTCCAGGACTTTGACCCTCGCCCCGTGCTCGAGGAGGCGCCTGACAAGGATCGAGCCGAGATATCCGGCGCCGCCCACTACGAGAATATTCCTGCCCATCACGCGCTTCCTGTGAGGCCGCAGGGCGTTCTCGCCGGTAATGGCATCGCAGAACGCCATCCTGCAGGGACGGCCCTTGCCGTCCACGACCAGTATGTAACGGCTGTCCGGCATGCGTGCACGCAGTTCCCTTACGGCCTTCTTCGCCACATATCCGTTCGAAAGGTCCTTTTCCCGCAGGAAGACCGGATGCGGATTGATTATGGCCTTCACTTTCTCCGACACATCGCTCCCCTTAAGGATCGCCTTCCTTATCTCGCTGTCGCTCGCCGCCCCTATAAGACGTTTTTTGTCATCTACGATATAAGCCACCCTCAACCCCGAGTGGTCTATGAGCCGCATCACGTCTTTTATGGAGGCGTCCTGTGACGCCACGGCCTTCTTAAGGTCTTTTTTTGGGATCATTCCGCATATCCTCTGAAACCTTTACCTGCATCCTGTATATTCTGCCGTCTATCTTCATATATGCCGCCTCTTCCATGCTATTTGTGGTAAGCGCCCTCAGCTTCCTGGCGATCTCCGTCCTGTCTCCCGCCGGATCGAACTCTCTTATCCTCTCTATGTCGGTCTTCGTATGGAACGTGCCTCCGCTCCCGGGCTGGGGCCTTCGCTCATAGGTGCCTTTGACGAGGGAAGGCCACGCCTCTTTGAATACCTCGAATTCGAGGTCGAGCACCCTCTTGTAGAGAGAGTCGGCAGTATCATCCGGTGAAACGGTTATGCGCTTCTGGTGTACGATATCACCTGTGTCGACGCCCTCATCCATGAAATGGAGCGTAGCCCCATATGGCGTGCCGTCCCATATCGCCCATGTAGGCGTGTGCCACCCGCGGTTGTAAGGCAGGTACGCCGGGTGGAGGTTCAGGACGCCGCGGCTTGGTATCGCGAGCACTTCTTTGGTGACTATATAAGGGAAATGTATGCACAATATATAATCGGGCCTGACGGAGCTCAGCAGGTCGAGCCCCTCCTTTTTGGAGAACTTACTGCCCTCCAGTATCCTCGAACCGTCAAGGTGGCCGCAGAGGGACTTCAGCTCTTCCGCATGAGAAGCCCGTTTTGCGTCGGTTACGAGGAGCACCTCGGGCAATACGCCCTCTCCCGCGATAAAACGGAGCACCTTCACGGCTATGGCGCGGTCTCCTGCATAAACTATCCTGGGGGCCCTTTTATTATCCATATATCAGTATGTTATCCGTTTATGGAGAAGGCGGTCGCCTATCTTTATATCCTCGAGCAGAGAGACGATCCTCTTTGCCGCGTTCCCGTCGCCGTACAGGTTGCGATGCCGGGCCGCGCCTTTCCTGAATGCGCTGTCGGACATGGCCTTCTTTACGGCATTCACTATCTCACCCTTAACGCACCGCACATCTATTATATTGGGGCTCCTCTCGCGGCCGTGTTGCCTGGCGCCTATATTGACCACCGGCAGGCCGAAAGAAGGCGCCTCTATGATGCCGCTCGAGGAATTCCCGACAAGGACCGAGGCGATCTTCATCAACCCCAGGTAATCTTCGTGCGGGATGCTCTTGAACGCCTTTATGAACGGGTATCTTTTGTAAGACCGTATCACTTCGATCATCCTTCTGCCGCCCGCATCGGCGTTCGGATATGCGACGATCGTCTGCACCCCTGTCTCCCGGACCGCATCGAGCATGATCTTCATATGGGAGGCCGCCTTCCCTATTTCGGTGGATACGGGGTGCTGCACGGCCAGGATCAAAGGCGAGGTCGGATCTATCTTATATCTTTTGATGAGCTTAGCGCGGGGGGAGAATCGCCCGTTAATTATACGATCGAGCGCAGGCGCGCCCACCACATGCACCCTCCACGGCTCTTCCCCCATCCTGATTATCCTCTCCCCGGAACCTTTTGTAGGGGCCAGGTGGATATGGGCCAGCTTCGTTATGGCATGGCGCAGGAGACCGTCGACATGGCCGGAGACCTCTCCTCCGTGGATATGCGCGACGGGAATATTGAGGTAATTGGCGGCTATGGCGCCTGAGAGCATCTCGCCCCTGTCCCCGAGGACCATTACTACATCCGGCCTTAACTCCGCGAATATCTTTGACAGCAGGATGACCGCCTTGCCGACAGAGACGGACATAGCGACGGCCGTATCTTCGCCGTATGAGATGTCCGCCTTCCTGTAAATACGGAAACCGTCCTTCTCTATCTCCCTTGCCGTATATCCGAACTCGCGCATGAGATGCATGCAGGTGGCTACTATATACAGCTCGAGATGCCGCGAACCTTTAATGGCACGGAATACAGGATGATATATCCCGTAATCGGCGCGGCTTCCCGTTATGGCGCATATCTTCTTCTTCATGAGAGCATCTTCCATGTAAGCAGGGTATCACGCTTTATCGTGCGTCTCGCCCTTTTTCCGATCACCCTGCCGATGAGCCTCGGCTCTATGCCGGTCCCCGGCCTTTTGAGGGCGAGCATATCATCGCGCACCACGGTCCCCGCGGGGATATCTACCTCCGCCACCACACTCTTCCTTGCGACCATGCGCACGGGCGCCTCATTGGCCGTCATGACCTTCCTGCCGTCACCCATCGACCTCTCGATATTCCGTATCGAGCGCACCATCCTCTTAAGTTCATCGGGCTCGATCGAAGAGAGATGGTCCGGCCCCGGCATATTCCTGTCGAGCGTAAAGTGTTTTTCGATGACTGATGCGCCTCTTGCCGCGGCGGCACATGCCGCCTCCAGGCCTTCTGCATGGTCGGAATAACCTGCCGGCACTCCGAACTCGGCGCGGAGCGTATCGATCGCCTTCAGGTTCACGTCCTCATACCTCGCCGGGTAGTTCGAAGTGCAGTGGAGGAGCACAAGTTTCCTGTTGCCGCTTTCGTAAATGGTATTTACCGCCGCCCTCACCTCTTTCAGAGTGGACATGCCGGTGGAGAGTATTATGGGCTTACCATAACCTCCTACTTGAGATAATAACGGGTCGTTGGTGATCTCTCCTGAGCTTATCTTGAACGCGGAGACTCCGATCTCCTGCAGGACCAGTGCGCTCTTCGGGTCGAACGGCGTCGTCAGGAATATGATGCCTCTCTTTTTACAGTGATCGAAGAGGGACTCGAGATCGGACCGGGAAAGCTCAAGCTCTTTCAGCATCTCGAATTGCGACTTGCCCGGGGCCGTCCTCTTCTGGTACTCGGCCTTCGGGGCGTTTACCGTGGCGAGCTCGTCCGCCCTGAATGCCTGGAACTTTACCGCATCCGCTCCGGCGTCGGCGGCGACATCCACCATCTTCTTCGCAAGCGACAGCTCCCCGTTATGGTTCACACCCGCCTCGGCTATTATGAATACTGGCATACCGACGCCTATCCTCTTATTCCCTATGGTGACCGATCTGTTATTTTTCATCTCTCTTCAGCAGTATCTGTTCCGCCATCCAAAAATCGAAGTCATCGTCTATCTCTATATTCTCTTCTTTTGATGTCTCGAAATGCCCTGCCTTCTTACCGAAGAGCGTGCCCTTCCGTATCAGGTCCGCCTTTATGACATAGACGTTGCCGTCGTCGTAGAAGAAACCTTTAAGGTCCTGCCGCCTGGCGGTGTATGTTCCGTATTCCATGAATTTACATATGAAGCCCGTGCCCAGGTTATCCGCGCCCGACTCCTTAAAACGCGCAATACAGCGGTCTATGAGGCCATTGCTCCTGACGGGTGAGGTAGGTTGTAGAAGCACTACCGTGTCGGCGTCTATCTTCGAGAGGACGTGCTGCAGGACGGAGAGCGTGGTAGCCTCATCGGTAGCGAGTCCCGCCGGACGCTCCGCCACCTCTGCGCCGTATCGTTTCGATACGGCCGCTATCTCCTTATCCTCGGTCGAGACAACAAACCGGTCTAAGAGGCGCGACCCGGAAGCCGCTTCGATCGTCCATGCTATGAGCGGTTTGCCCGCGATCGTCTTTATATTCTTCCGCGGTATGCCCTTACTCCCTCCTCTGGCCGGGATGATGCCAAGTATCATATGACCTCTTTCGATATATCTCTGATAGAATCGATGACGCGGCCTATCTGCTCATCGGACATTTTTATATTCACCGGCAACGCCACAGTCCTCTCGAGCAGGTCGCGCGACTTTGGCCACAACCCGGCAAGGTCCTTGCCCCTGTAGAGGGGGATGGCCGGCAGCATATGGTCCCAGGTCCCCGCGAAGTGCCATTTGAAGGCATCCGGGAGGTTCTTGGTGCCGAGGCGTCTTTCCTTCAGCTTCTCCACGAAACGCCTTGCCTTATCCTGCGTAGCCAGAGTGAACGTAAGGGTATCGGCCGTTTCGCCCTCCTGATCGGCGAAGGCCCTTAACTTCAGCCCCTTTATACCCCTTATACCTGCGACTATCTTTGTCTTGTTCTTCTTCTGCTCCCCTATGGCAAGATCGAGTTTTCCAAGCTGGACCAGCCCTATCGCGCCCTGGAGTTCGTTCATCCTGTAATTGAAACCGGGTATACGCCTCGTATCCTCACCCCTCGGGAACTTCGGATTATTCTGGTGGCCGTGGTCTGCCAGCTCCATGGCGCGCAGGTATGTCGCCATATCGTTCGTCACGACCATCCCGCCTTCGCCTGTCGTCACGGCCTTGCCGAAATCGAAACTGAAGGCGCCGGCGTCGCCTATCGTGCCGAGCGGCTTCCCTTTATATCTCCCGCCGATGGCCTGCGCCGCGTCTTCCAGGACCTTCAGCCCCGCCGCTTTCGCGATCGCCGTTATCTCGTCCATCCGGGCCGCGGAGCCGTACATGTGGACCGGCACCACCGCCTTCGTCTTCTTCGTTATCCTCTTCTTCAGGTCTTCCGGGTCCATATTGAGCGTCTCGTCTATCTCGGTGATCACCGGGACGGCGCCGCATTCCATGATCGCCTCGGCTGTCGCCACGAAGGTGAAGCTCTGCGTGACGACCTCATCGCCGGGCGAGATACCGAGGGCCTGGAGCGCTACTTTAAGCGCGACCGAACCGGATGTCACCGCCTGCGCGTGCGCGGCGCCGAACTTCTCCGCGAACGCCTTCTGGAATTCGGCGACCTTGAAAGAACCGTTGCGCAGCCCGTCAAACCCGTGTTTGAAGAGCACTCCGCCGTACTTATCGAAGATATCGAGTACCGCCTGCCTCTCTTCCTTCCCTATAAGCTCAAATCCTGGCATCTTTCCTCTCCGTTTCTTTATTTAAAGACCTCAGCATCGCCGCGATATCCTCCTTAGCCATCCCGATGGGGTTCTGCGCGATGCCGTTCTTCAACATATCATACTGGTCTATCATGAATTCCACATCCCTATCCTTCAGCCCGAGGCCGGAAAGCGAGGCCGGGACATGCAGCTTGGCCGCCAGCTCTTTGATATAGCCGGCGAACGCCCTGTTCTTGGCGTCGGGCGTCAGGCCCTTATCCGAGCCCTCTATGAGGTCGTGCAGTTCGTCATAGTCGGTGTACCCTTTGCGGACATTGTATTCGGTGACCGAAGGGAGGAATATCGCGCCCGCGATACCATGCGGGACCTTGTAGTGGACGCCGAGCGGGTAAGAGAGCGCCGCTGCCGGCCCTGATCCCGAATTTATGAGGGCCATGGCGGCGAGATAACTTCCGATCTGGAGACGGCCCCTTATCTCCACGTCGCCCATATTTGACAGGACTTTCGTCAGATTATTATAGAGGAGCCGGAAGGCCTCTCTGGAGAGGGCCCTTGATACGACCGTGTGGTTTTTGTGGACGAAGCTCTCCAGGGTATGCGTCATCGCATCCATCCCAGAGGATACGGTGACATTCACCGGGCAGTCCATGGTAAGGAGCGGATCGAGTATCGCCAGGACAGGGTAATTATATTCCGAATTTATGCCTAGCTTCCTCTTCTCCTTCTCGTCCGTGAATACGGCGTTATATGTGACCTCGCTGCCCGTCCCCGCTGTCGTAGGGAGCGCGACCACCGGCAGCGGCCTCTCTCTCAGCTTAGGGAACCCCCTGAACGAGATGGCGGGCCCGTCATTAGTAAGGAGGACCGCTATCCCCTTCGCGAGGTCGAGGGTGCTGCCGCCCCCTATCCCTATAAGAGAGTCGTATCGTCCGGCCTTAAAATTATTCCTGAACGATTCGAGAAACCCGTACGTCGGCTCCGCCGCCGGGTTCTTCACGACATCGAGCCGTATCCCTGCGGCCGTTACGCTCTCAAGCGCCTTGCGGACCCGGGGATGATCGAAGACGCCTTTATCAACTATCGCCGCCGTATTCGAATACCCGAGCTCCTTCATCTCCTCGCCGAGGCGCGCGCTCTCGCCTGCGCCGTACCGCATATTGGCGGATACCTTGAACTTGAAATTACCGGTCATAAAAATTTCTCCACAAGGCCGAGCGCCATGGTGGCCATAGAATTGAGCTCCTCTATCTTCTTTATCCTCTCTGCATATATCCTGGCAAGGTCCTTATCCTCGGACGAAAGCTCGTCGCTCGCCGACTTCACGATCTCCTTGAACTTGTTGAGCATCTCGGAGACCTCGGTCACGCGCTTCTGGACTGAGCCCTTGACCTTGGTGGCGATCAGTTTCTTTACGTCCAGTTCGGCCTCATAGAAATCTTTCCGGGAGCCCTTCACCCAGACATTCCGTACGGCGCCTAAACTCTCGAGAGACCTTATATTGACGCTTGCGCTGCCCTTGCTGATCTTGAGCCGTTCGACCATATCATCCAGGGATAGCGGTTTATTGCTGAGATAAAGGATGGAATAGAGCTGGGCCATGATGTTATTGAGACCAAATGTGGTACAAATCTGGTTTATCTTATCCAAAAATACATCCTGCGCCTGTTCCAATTTTGTGTTCATATTCTCCTCTTTTTGATAGGTTATGGTCGCTTTTACATCGTTTAGAACGTTCTAAACAAAGATAACACATCTCCCCTTATATGTCAATATATATGTATATAATAGTCAAATTTTTACGGGTCCTGCCGCTCCTCCGGACATGGCCATCTCGGCCAGGGGGTTTCGCCTAATTTTGCTATCAAGAGCATCCATAGTTATATTGGCTATCTCCTTTTATCCGTTCTTAGGCATATAGCTTTCGCTTCATATATTTGAGAAGTGGTTATAGTCTTAGCAAAATTTATACGGCTCAACCCCCATGGCCTCGTGGCCATGTCCTACAATACAAATAGGAGTCTGACCATAGGTCCTTTCAATGAGGAGCGAAAAATTTTCTGAGGTGGGAACTGGGTAAAAAAAGCAAAATTTTTACGGGTGATCCCAAATTTTTATAAAGGAAAAATTTGGGATAAGCTATGGCTATTAAAATACTAAAATTTCACAGAGGAAATTTTAGTATGATCCCAAATTTTTATAAAGGAAAAATTTGGGATAATCTATAGGCTATTAAAATACTAAAATTTCA